>CAZULH010000044.1:0-8584 GCA_964621105.1 uncultured bacterium | reverse complement strand
AATTTAATTAAATCCAAGAGGAAGCTTTTTCTTGAATAAGCTCTTCTTTTTCAGAAATCGGATGTTCTTGCTTGATAGGGATAACTTGAGGGGTATTAAGCTGACTTTTTTGATAATTTCTTTTTACCTTATAAGAGATGAGGATGAAAGCTATACAGAGGCTTATTCCTAGAAAATTACAAACAACCCTAGAGTTGAAAGCTAAAAGAATCAGAGAGCTCACCAACATGCCGGAAGCTTCAAAATAGAGGTCGTTGATTATCCGTATGGAAGATTGATATTTACAGGTAGCTGCATTCATCAGAAGGTTGAAGTTGTTATCTTCGATCGTATATAAAATGCCGTTGACCATGATCAGTCCCAAAATGCCGAGCAGCAGAGTATCGAAAAAGAGCCAGTTAAAGTATAAAAAGGCAAAGCATAAAGGCGGCAGAAGGATCATATTGCCAAGGCCGAGCTTTTTAATGCCTCTTCTATAGAAAAACATGCCGATGATGATATTGCCGCCGGCAATGAACGCATTCCATTTGCCTAGAAATTGAGCCAGGATATTTTCATTGGCGGCAGAAGCGGAAGCATTGAAAATACGGCTGAAAGTATCCATAAAATTATAAGTAGTCGTTGTGATAAGAAGCTGGATAATAAAGCTCATTAACAGAAGAAAAACAACATAGGGGGATTTAAAAATATTTTGAAAAATCTGCAAAAGCGGTTTTTTTTCTTCTATAGATGCGGCGTTCTTAGGATTAGGCAGTTGCGTATGAAGGTTTTTGGTCATCTTTTTTAAAATCAAAAAGCCCATGATTAAAGCAGCGGAAATCAGCACTAAAAAGGTTTTAGATCCGATGGCGTCGATAGTCATATTGATCAGTGTCCCTGAGCAGATAGCCCCTGCATAATAGCTGGCATTATAAAAACCATAGATGCGTTTAGCGTCATGATGAATGTGATATCTGTCAAAAAATGTCCATAAACAGGCGATCAGGGATGCTTCAAAAACGTAGGACAAGATATGTAAAATCATCCAAAATATGCCGGAAAAAGAGGGGGATAGAAAACTGGCGCAAAGGTAGGTCAGTCCTGCGGCTAATAGGACATACTGCAAAATCAGGGAAGGGCGGATCTTTTTGTTTAACAGGTGTAAAAACAGGCTGGAAAAGCTTAAAATGCATACGGCTTTGATAATAAAGGCCAAAGGCAGCTGATCGGATCCCATTTTTTCAATAAAATAACTGGTAGACAGAATGTCCGCCGATGAGATACCAAAGGCGCAGATAAAGGCTAGAAAGGAAAAAAACAGAGATTTTTTGATCTCATTAGGGTAAATACCCAAAAACTTATGAAAAAAGAATTTCACTATCAAAAACCTGTGTTGTTCTGTTATTGGTTTTTATGAAAATAAGTATCGATATTTTAGGTAAATTAGGAATTAACGCATATCATTTTTATTCCCTTGAGTAAAAAAAATGAGAATTGAAATTTTTTTTATAAAAAACAGAAGATTTTTTGAAACTTTGAGTAGATAAAAGTTCTTTGAAACCGCCTTGCAGAGGAATGGTTTTTAAAAGATTTTTTCTATTCTAGAAAAAGATGATCACTTATGATGGGGAAAACAGAAAAAAAATAGCGTCTTATGAAATTGAAAAACCTAGTTATTATTGGATCGGGGCCGGCAGCCTATACGGCTGCTATCTATGCGGCTAGAGCGGAGCTAAAGCCCTTTATTTTTGAAGGGTTTATGTCGGGAACGGTCGGCGGGCAGCTGATGACAACGACTGATGTTGAAAATTTTCCTGGGTTTTCTGACGGAATATTAGGGCCGCAGCTGATGGAGAATATGAAAAAACAGGCGGAGAAATTTGGTTCTGAAAGCATTATGGAAGATGTGCTCGAGGTCGATTTTTCCAATCATCCCTTTATCGTAAAAGGGCCGAAAACTTTTATAAAAGCCAATGCAGTCATTGTTGCGACAGGAGCGACGGCAAGACGGATGGATGTAAAAGGGGCTCGGGATGGAGAATTTTGGCAGAGAGGCGTTTCCGCTTGCGCCGTATGCGATGGAGCTGCTCCTATTTTTAGGAATAAGGAGCTCTACGTTATCGGAGGCGGGGACAGTGCCGTTGAAGAGGCTATTTTTCTAACCAAGTATGCTTCTCGTGTCTATATTGTCCATAGAAGGGAGGAGCTTCGTGCTTCGAAGATAATGGCGGAAAGGGCGATGAATCATCCGAAAGTGACCATATTATGGAATAAGGTGCTGGTAGAAGTTTTGGGAGATAAGACAGTCACTGATGTTGTGTTAGAAGATGTGAATACAAAAGAAAAAGAAAAAAGGTCTGCAGGAGGCGTTTTTTTTGCTATCGGCCATGACCCTAATGTAAATTTTTTGAAAGGAAGCTTGGACTTAAAAGATAACGGCTATATTAAAGTGCTTCCGGGAACGACGCAGACAAATATAGAGGGCGTTTATGCTGCCGGCGATGTGCAGGACCATGTCTTTAAGCAGGCAGTTACAGCTGCCGGATCCGGCTGTATGGCGGCGATAGAAGCAGAAAGATGGCTGTCGATGAAAGGGTATATTCAATGAAAAAGCTTTTGGCTCTTTTTCTAGCGGTTTTTGCAAGTGCTCACAGTTTGGAGTACAAGCCCTGGCTGGGAGAAGTCTATGAGTTTCATTTTCTTCCTAAATACGCCTATAGTTTTTATTCTTCAGTGGAAGGTTCTCTACAGCCTCTTGGCAGCACCTCGAATGACAATCTTTTATACTTCGGATTAGAATTTCCTTTTACGCCGGAATGGTCGGTGGATGCAGATTTAGAATTTGTCGATACGCCGAGGCAGTCCTTTAGTTTTCGAAGTACGGCTTTGCAGCTGCGTTATCTTTGGCTGGATGATATTGTCGGAGATTCCGTTAGCTTGACAACAGGGGCGAATATCCGTGTTGTTTCTCCGCGAAGTCTTCATGATGTGAGCTGCCCTTATTATGGGAACACAGACTTTCAGGTTAATATTTCCATTGGGAAAGAATACGATCAGATAGAATTTTGGAGGCTGCGTCTTTGGGGATTTGGATCAGTCGGCATTGCTAATCGAGGATCTCCATGGTTTGAGGGAAAAATTGGATTTGACGGCAATTATGATGAACGTCATAAGTGGGGAATATATGTGTTAGGCCAGCATGGATTTGGACGGAAAAATTATGTGAATATCGATCATTTTCATGGCTATGCCTCTATTCGTAACAAATTCATCGATATAGGCTTTTTTTATGGATATAAGTTCAGGGTATATGGAACTCTGAAAGCCGAATATGATCGAAGAGTATTGGCCAAACGCTGTCCTCAGAGAGTAAATACCTTTATTGTTTCTTATTCATTGCCCTTTTCTTTTTAGTCCATCCATATAGCAATGGCTGAGGCATATTCTTTGCTATGGCTTAAAGAAATGTGCATTTTAGGGTTATTGAAATGTTTCTGCGCTTTTTCTGACAAGACTGCTAGCGGTTTTTTATTAGAATCATGGGTGATTTCAATATCTGTCCAGGCTAGGTTTTTACCGATGCCGCATCCCAATGCTTTAGCGATAGCTTCTTTTGCGCAAAAGCGCGCGGCATAATAAGGGTAGGGGTCTTTGAACTGATTGCAGTAAGCTTGTTCTTTTTGGGTAAAAACCCTGTCGATAAAAGCAGCCTTATGGTTCTTGCAGGCTTTTTTTATACGTTTGATCTCAATAATATCGTTGCCGATTCCAAGACAATTAGACATTTTCCTCTTCATAGTTTACATGGTTATAGTATTCATCGTTTTCAATGGCATTACAGAAAATCATTCTGCCGGAAGAGGTGTGTTTGACTGAGAGTACCTGTGCTTCAATAGTAAGGCCGATAAATCCGCCGCCGCCGTTGACAACGACCATTGTGCCGTCATCGAGATAGCCGACTCCCTGACGAGGCTCTTTTCCTACCCTTTGAACTTTTATCTTCATGACTTCGCCTGCCTGCATAAGCGGTTTTAAGGCGTTGGATAATGAATGCAGATTGATGATGGGGATGCCGTCTAAAGAGGAGGCTTGAACGCTGGAGATGTCGGCAGAGAGGATATTAGCGTCTAAAAGTCTGGCTAAACGGATAAATTTATTGGTTGTATCTTTGATTTCCTGAAAATCCATATCATGATAGCGCAGACCCAGATTAGGGAGTTCTTCCAGTTTTTTTAAGGTATCTATACATTTTTTTGCTTTTATTTTTGATAGTTCATCGCTTGTTTCTGCAGTGGCGTAGAGTTCTTTTGTAACAAATTTGGGTACGACAAGGTGATGATCGATCAATCCTGACGCCGCTAAGTCGATAATACGTGAATCCGCTAAAACGGACTCATCGATAACCAGGTCTTTTTTCTTTTGTGCGGAATGAACAAATTTAACAAAAGGGATACTGATGGACAGTTCATCAGCGGATTTAACGGTAAAAAAGCAGCCTAGGTAAATACTGACTAAGAAAATGGTTATTTCAGAAAAATTTTGTACTAATGGATTGATGGGTAAAAAGGAAATACTTAGGATTTTATGAAAAATAAAAAGAAGGGCCTGGCCCATTATAAATCCGAAAAAGAGGCCCAGTGCCGTGGTATTGAAGGAACGTAAATTATGATTTTTTAAAAACCTGTCGGTTCCCATAAGAAGTAAGGATAGGAAAACACCTAAAGATAGGCCGCCCAGGACATGATAAAAGGAAGGGGTGTCAGATAAGGAAAGGGTATAAGAAGTAGTAAGAAAAATAGTTAAGCTAATAAAAAAAATGCGCAGAAACTGTAAACTATGCTTCATGAAGGTCTCCCCATTTTTTGAAGATAATCATTAATGTATTTCTGACCTTTGAATTGTAAAAGGGTTTTTGTTTTTTGTCGACAACGTAAAAAAATTTTTTGAAAAATCATTTGTGGTATTTTGATCCTTTGTCAATTTCTAAAGCCCTATAGATCTGTTCAACGAGAATTAAACGAACGATCTGATGGGTAAACGTCATTTTGGAAAGGCTCCAAACTTCATCGGCCTTTGACAAAATGGCAGAGGGGATACCTTCAGCGCCTCCAATAATAAGGGTAAGATGGGACTTGCAGCAGCCTAAAGCTTCGATGAGCTGCTGAGAAAATTCAATAGATGAAAACATCTTTCCGGATGAATCGAGGCAGATATATTTTTTTTCTTTAAGGACAAATTCATGTAGCTGTTTGTCGTCTTTGGCGAATTTCCAGGTTATTTTCATATTGCCGGAAATTCGTTTTTCATATTCATCGATTGCTTTTTGGAGCCAGGCTTCTTTTTGTTTTCTGATTGTCAGAATTTTGATGTTAAACATACAATAGTACAATTACAACGGTTGAGTATTTTTATGTTTTCATGGATTTATTGGAATCCCAATAGAGAAATCTTTACGATCCCCTACATTAACTGGCCCATTTTATGGTATAGCGTCCTTTTTATTATAGGCTTTATTCTAGGGTATAAATTATTTCAGCGCTTAACAGAAAGATATTTATTGAATTTCCCTAAATTTACTAAAAAAGACATTCTTTCAGAAGAGCTGATCTTAAAAATTAAGGATCATCCCGTAAGCGTTTTTCAAAAAGAAGTCTGTCCATATTTAAAAAAAAATAAACAATCGATATTACAGGCATTGAACGCGCTTTTTTTACAGGAAGATCTTTTTCAGCGTCTTTTTCATAAAATTAAAAAAGGCAGTTGGAAAAAAAAGATAGAAAAGATCTATTTAAGCCCTCTTTATGAAGATGGGATGGAAGCGACAAAACGCCTGTTTTTGGAAAAGACTTTTGAAAATGCGGTTTTATCGATCCGTAAAAAGGCCCTTTTAATTTCGGACAAAGTTCTTGTGTACATGGTCATAGCAACCTTGATAGGTGCAAGGCTCGGCCATTTGGCTTTTTATGAGTCTCCTTCTGTTTATTTGACCCAGCCGTGGATTATTCTGCAGGTATGGCAGGGAGGTCTTGCCAGTCACGGCGCTGTTGTAGCCATTATTATTGCTCTATTTTTTCTTTCACGGTCTTTAAACAGGCATTTTTCTCCTCAGATAGGCTTAATTAAGCTTTTGGACCTTGTGGCAATACCTACCGCTTTGGCTGCGGTGTTTATACGGATCGGCAATTTTTTTAATCAGGAGATCGTCGGACTGCCTTCGAACCTTCCCTGGGCGGTTTTATTCGGCCGCCCTGCCGATCACTTACCTTTTGTTCCCCGTCATCCGACCCAGGTCTATGAAGCGGTTATGTATTTTGCTATTTTTATTTTGCTTTATTTTTTTTCACGAAAAAAAAGTCTTTTTTTACAAAGAGGAAGGCTTATCGGCTTATTTTTTATCCTTGTTTTTGGGGGCCGTTTTTTTATTGAGTATTTAAAACCTGAGCAAAGTAATTTGCTGCAAGATCATTTTTTATTGATGGGACAATATTTAAGTCTTCCTATCATTGCGATAGGAATAGCTTTGTTTTTTTATGAAAAAATCATAAAATCTTTTAAGGCAAAGAAAAAATAAAAGGAATTTTCTACAGGTAGAATTTTTCTTGAATATTTTACGAACAATGATATGTTAATAAGATAGAGAAAAAGGAGTTAGCATTATGAATTTAATCCATATAGCAGGCCATTTAGGAGCAGACCCGGAAGAAGGACGTTTTACTTCCGGCGGACAAAAAGTGAGAACATTACGAGTGGCTACGCGCTCAAGAAGATCAGGGCAAGATAAAACGATATGGTGGAAAGTAACCATTTGGGGAGAGCAATTTGACCGAATGCTGCCGCATTTTAAAAAAGGAAGTCCTATTTACATTGTTGGAGACTATCAGGAATCAGAGATCTATACGGATCGAAATGGCAAACCGCAGGTATCGAATAACATGGTAGCTATCAGTATTCATTTCAGTCCTTTTGGACGATCTGATAAGAACGATCAGCAGCAGGAAAAAACAGAAAATGATTATTCTTCTGCAGCCTCAGGTGTACAGGCAGGAGCTAATAATGAACTTTCTTCGGATGATTTATCTAATGAAGAAATTCCCTTTTAAGGAGACTAAATGAAAACGGTATTTCCAAGATCTTTAAGCTCGCGTCCGGTAGCGGACTGTATTGTCGTTCCTTTTTTTGAGGGAAAAAATAAGGCTGAGCCGGCAACAGCGGATCTTCCTTATAATTCTATTATAGCAGGCCCTCTTTTAACCAAAGATTTTTTGGGAAAAGAAGATGAAATGCTGCTTTTATATGTGCCTTCCAAAGGTAAGGAAAAGCGGATTATTCTTATTGGAATGGGCAAGAAAAAGAAGGTTGATTTAGAAGAAGTACGCAACTGCTATGCTTTGGCTCTTTCTGTCTGCAAACAGAAGAAACTGCATACGGTTAATTTACTTCTTCCTGATCTTTTGGATCATATTGAAGATAGCGAGATTGTTAGAAGTACGGCAGAGGGTGTTTTTCTTTCTAATTATGCGTACGACAAGCATTTATCGGAAAAAGTAGTTCTGATTCAGACAGCTGCATTTATCGGTGTGGAGAAAGCAGAGGAAAAGATCATTGAAAAAGCGAAAAAAATAGCTTTAGGTGTTTATTTGGTGCGGGATCTTGTCAATAATAATGCCGATGATGTTACGCCTCAGTATCTGTCTAGCTGCGCCAGAGATTTGGCAAAAGAGTCTTCGAAACTACGGGCGACTGTTTTTGGAAAAAAAGAGATTGAAAGAGAGAAAATGGAACTGCTTTTGGCTGTAAACAGAGGGTCTTCCCATGACCCTGCCTTTATTATTATGGAATATAAAGGAGACCCTGCTTCTAAAGATCTTACAGCTTTAGTCGGTAAGGGAATTACTTATGACAGCGGAGGTTTAAGTTTAAAACCTTCTACCAGTATGGACACGATGCGTACCGATATGGCCGGGGCTGCAACAGTATTAGGGATTATGAAAATAGCCGCTTCGCTGCAGCTGAAGAAAAATATTGTAGCCCTGATACCTGCGACGGAAAATATGCTGGATGCAAAAAGCTATAAGCCCGGCGATGTGTATGGAAGCTATAGCGGTAAGACGGTCGAGGTTATTAATACAGATGCGGAAGGACGGCTGGTCTTAGCGGACGCTCTTTCTTATGCTGTTAAAAAGTTTAAGCCTAAAAGAATTATTGATTTCGCTACGTTAACAGGGGCTATTTTAATTGCTCTTGGAGAAGAGATCTCGGGCATATTTACCAATAATGATGAGATTGCGCATGGTTTGGAGAAGGCTTCGAAAAAAACAGGGGAATGGGTCTGTCAGCTTCCCTTATTTGAAAAATATAAAGAAATGATCAAATCACAGATCGCTGATATGAAAAATGTGGGGGAACGTTCTGCAGGATCGATTACCGCAGCTTTGTTCTTAGAGGCATTTGTTGAAGATATTCCCTGGGTGCATATTGATATTGCCGGCACCTCTTTTTTCAAAAAAAGAAAAGGCTATCATTTAGCTTTTGGAACAGGTATGGGAGCTCGTCTTTTGATTGAGTTCTTAGAGAATCTGTAAATCCTATGGCAAAATACAGATGG
>CAZULH010000043.1:8079-8692 GCA_964621105.1 uncultured bacterium | reverse complement strand
GGGGCATAAAAACAATCAAAAAAAATAAGCCTGTTATTTTAATAGAAATTCAGGGAAATCAGATAAAAGCAAAAAAAGAAAAACACGATTCTTCCAAAAGAACGAAAAAAACACTTAAAAGGCTTCATGCATTAGGATATCGCACAACCCAGGTCGGCTCATGGGACTATTTGGCCGTTCCTAAATAGATAAGGTTTGAAGACAAGACAAAATATCTGTCTCTTGATCGAAAAATTTTTCCTGGTCAATACAGTCTGTAAGTTCAAATCGGCCGCAGCGGGTGCGGCATAAGGCGGATAAAAAAGCTCCTGTTTGTAGTTCTTTTCCAATATCATACGCAAGCGAGCGTATGTAGGTGCCGCTGCTGCAGGTAACTCTGATCTTTAAAGAAGGGTAATGATATTCTAACAGTTCCGTTTTAAGACAGACTGTTACGGCTTTTCTTTCTATTGATATCCCGCGGCGGGCAAGCTGATATAACTTTTGTCCATCGATCTTTTTGGCGCAAAACATAGGCGGAATCTGCTCGATATGGCCTTGAAAAAGAGATAGGCATTCTTCGATCTCATCGATAGAAGGAATACGGTCGGAAATAGGCTCTTTTTCTCCTTCG
>CAZULH010000043.1:0-8069 GCA_964621105.1 uncultured bacterium | reverse complement strand
ATGTCATAGGTTGTTGTATTTGCCCCTAATTGCAGGGTGGCGATATATTCTTTTTCCTTTTTCATCCATTCTTGAGAGAGACGGGTATATTTTTTGCCGATCAGCATAATCATCACTCCCGTTGCAAAGGGATCTAAAGTGCCGCAATGCCCGATTTTTTTTACTTTTAAAAGCTTTCGCAGCTGCACAACAATGCTGAAAGAAGATTTTTTTGGCTGTTTGTTAACTAAAAGATAGCCTTCGGTCAGAGTAGGATTAAGTAGGGTCATTTTTGTGTATGTCCTGCAGGATTTCTTCAATGCGCAGCTGTTTGTCTAGGGAAGTATCAATATAAAACTGCAGATTGGGAAAATACCGCAAAGATACTTTTTTAGAGGAACAGATGCCGATATATCCTGCCTCTGCATTCAGCAGCTTGAGCGTTTCTTCCTTCTTTTCCGTAGGACCAATAACATTAATATATACTTTTGCCTGATGCAGATCAGGAGCGATATCGACACTTATGATCGTTATTAGAGAAGTGATCTTGGGATTATTGAGATCTTTAACAATCACTTCTGAGATCACTTCCTTTAAAAGAGAGTTTAATCGGTCGGTACGCTTTTTTCTCATATTATAAATCCTGCTCAAGATAAGAAATTTCATAGGCCTGAATAATGTCTCCAACCTGAAGATCGGAAAATCCTTCTAGAACAATACCGCATTCCTGGCCTTTGGACACTTCTTTGACATCGTCCTTCTCACGCTTAATGGAAGAAATCTTTCCTTTCCATATAACTTCTTTTTTTCTTAGAACTCGGACAAGATGATTGCGGTTGATCGTTCCGTCATCTACCTGACAGCCTGCTATCAAGCCCAAATGCGAAGACTTAAAGATCGCTTTCACATGAGCTTCGCCTCGATTATTTTCTTCTTCGGTCTTGTCTAAAAGACTTTTCATGATCGCTTTGATCTCATCGATGGCATGATAAATGATGTCATGCAAATACACCCGTACTTTTAGTGATTTGATCAGATTCTCTGCGTGGCTTTCAGTCCGTGTATGAAAACCTAAGATAATAGCCGATGATGCAGAAGCCAGTTCGATATCAGATTCGGAAATCTCTCCCACTTCTTCACTGACAATATCCAAACGTACTTTTTGGGATTTGATTTTTAATAGGGCGTTGTGCAGCGCTTCCAAAGATCCCTGAACGTCTGTACGGATAACAATCGGCAGAATTTTCTGGATATTTTCTTTGGCTAAAATATGATCTAAGCTTTTTTTGCTCTGCTGCAGTCGCTTTTTGATGTTTCCTTTTTTCCGCTCGTCCGCAATATGCCTAGCTTCTTTTTCATTATTGACAACGATAAATTCCGAGCCTGCGTCCGCTAATCCGGAAAGACCTGTAATTTTTACAGGCATGGACGGAGGCGCTTCTTGCAGCTGAACAAAATTATGGTCGTGCATCGTTTTAATGCGCCCAAACTGGTCGCTAAAGACAATCGCATCGCCGACATGCAGTGTTCCATTTTGTACAAGGACCGTAGCTGTCGCTCCAAAACCTTTATGCATTTCTGTTTCTAAAACCGTGCCTCTTGCCCGTGACTGGGGATTGGCTTTTAATTCTAGCATTTCGGACTGCAAAGAAAGCATCTCTAACAAATTATCGATGCCCTGCTTGGTCGTTGCAGAGGTGTTGACTGTAATAACCGTTCCGCCCCATGCTTCCGGCAGCAGGTCATGGTCAGCCAGCTGGCGATAAATTTTTTCAGGATCATATCCGGCCTTGTCAGCTTTATTGATGGCTATAATAATAGATACTTTGGCCTCTTTTGCTTGCTGAAGCGCTTCAATCGTCTGTTCCCGTACTCCTTCATCGCCGGCAATTACCAGAACAACAATATCCGTGACATTGGCGCCGCGTGATCGGATCTCGGAAAAAGCTTCGTGTCCGGGAGTATCCAATATGGTGATCTCTCCAAGAGCGGTTGTAGCGGTAAAAGCACCGATATGCTGGGTGATCGCTCCGGCTTCTCCCTGGGTAATATTCGATTTACGGATAGCATCGATCAGGCTTGTCTTACCATGGTCGACATGTCCCATAAACGTAATAATAGGAGGGCGTTTAATTAAATCATCAGCACTGGAAGACTGAATTTCTTCCTGTATGCTCTTGTCGGTAATACGTATCAGTTTTTCTTCAGCAGTATCAATCGTAATTTCACAGCGGAACTCCTGGCCTAAAAGCTGAACGGTCGTTTCATCATCAAGCTCATCATTTAAAGTAAAAGTCATTCCCTGCAAAAATAATTTGGCAATAAGCTCGGAAGCCTTGATCTTCATGGCAGAAGCTAAAGCTTTAATTGAAATCGGCAGCTTAATAGAAAGATGAGAAGGCCGAACGATGTCTTCTTCTTTGACAAATTTTTTCTTCTGTCTTTTAAAGGGGCGTCTTCGTTTCCATGCTTCTTCTTCATCGCTGCGAAGGCCCATACGGTCGCGTGAGTCAAATTTACGGACTGGCTCTACTTTTTTTACCGGTTTTTTTGCTTCTTTTTCTTTTTTCCGTTTTTCGGCTAGCTCTTCTTCCAGAGTTTTTTCTTTCGATTCATCCTCAGAAACTTCTTCTTCTTTGGGAGGCTGTTTTTCTTTAATAACACCCGGTTTTACTACAGGTTCTTCAGAAACAGCTTTTTCTTTTTGAATAGCTTTTTGTTCTTCCTGAAGAGCTTCCTCTTTTTCTGTAATAATCGGGGCTTTTTTTGGTTTAACCGATTTTTTCTCTTCGGAAACGGCCAGTTTTTCTTTTTCAGGGAGCTTGGCAGGAATAATCCTGGCTTTTCTCTTTGCCGGTAATTCTTCTTCTAGAGCGACAGATGAAACTTTAGCGGAAGTTTTTTTCTTGGTCGTTTTGATTTGGGTTGCGGATAGTTTAGCTTTCGTTTTCTTTAAAGCTTCCGCTATCTGCGTATTTTTAATATTGATTTTTAGTTTTTTTGCCAAAGTTTATTCCTTAAATTTTTCTAATATATTTTCCGCAATAGTTAAATAATTGATGCCGGGAACTTTTGACATAATGTCAAGAGGCTTCGCTTGAGTAACCTTTCTGGCGGTATCATATCCTGCCTGAATCAGATCTTCTATAAGAAGAGAACTGATCCCTGCTATCTTAATAGGCTCGTCCAAACGAGGGTCTTCCGATTCTCCCAGCTCAGCCATTTGTACGGTTACCAGCTGCTGGTATTCTGTTATTTTCTGCACTTCAATTTCAACATCTAAAAGCTGAGATAAAAGCCTTGCATTCATTCCTTTTTTACCAATGATCGTAGGATAATCCTCATCATTGACAATCAGCTGATATTTAGACTCAAATGTTTTCATTCTTTTAATTTCGATCGGCGCTATTGCATTATGTAAAAGAGTGATCGGATCGGAAGAATAGGGGATAACATCGATTTTTTCATTGTTGATCTCACGGATCACATTCTTAATGCGTGTGCCTCTTACACCTACGCAAGTACCTACCGGATCGACTTTCGAATCATGAGAGTTGACAACCATTTTAGTGCGGTAGCCTGGCTCACGTACAATTTTTTCGATCTCAACCGTCTGATCTTCCAGTTCCGGAACTTCCTGCTTAAATAGCTCAGCGACAAATTCAGGGTGGGAACGTGAAAGAATCATTTCCGCTCCGCCGATATCCGTATCGCGCACTTCCCATAAAAGGGCCTGTACACGCTCGCCCACATTAAAATGTTCCATCTTGGGATAAAAACGGTCAGGTAAAATTGCTTCAACCTTGCCTAAATCGACAATCATGGTCCTGCCTTTGATAAATCGTTTGACAGTTCCTGAAATGATCTCATGAATGCGGTGTCTGTATTCTTCATAGATTACATTCCTTTCCGCACCCTTCAACTTCTGGGTGATCACCTGTCTTGCCGTTTGCGCAGCAATACGTCCAAAGTCCTGCGGCATGATCGTCATTTCAATCCGCTGGCCGACTTCGCACTCAGGCGCCAGTACTTTCGCATCTTCTAAAGAAATCTCTTCATCCGGATTGGTGACTTCTTTAACGATGTTCTTTTGAACGAGAACCTCGATATCACCGGTTTTAGCATCAATATGCACATCCGGATGGCCTAATCCTACATGAACACTTTTGCGGGCAGCTATGCGCAGCGATTCTTCAATCGCTTCGATAACGATTTCTCGCTTGATTCCTTTTTCTCTTTCGAGATATTCAAAAATGGAAATTAAATCTTTATTCATATTTATTGGCCTTTAGAAATGTTACTCATTTCCTTCTTCAGTGTTTTCTTCTTCTTCTTCTTTT
Source organism: uncultured bacterium (assembly GCA_964621105.1). Taxonomy (GTDB): domain Bacteria; phylum Chlamydiota; class Chlamydiia; order Chlamydiales; family SM23-39; genus CAZULH01. Next base: position 3,750 of record CAZULH010000043.1, on the reverse strand, counting down.
TTAGTTTTTTTCTTTGTTTTTTTCTTGCTGCCTACGATGATCTCATCACGGTTGCACTGATTTCTCTCAATCAAATAATCTTTTACAGATAAAGAGATTTTTTTGTTTTCAGGATCAAGCTTGATGACTTTTGCTGTAATCTCATCGCCGACTTTGACAATGTCTTCGACCTTGCCAAAAGGCTGATCGGAAAGCTCAGTGATATGGATTAAGGCTTCAATGCCGTTTTGTAGAAGGACAAAAATTCCAAATCCCATAATCTTGGACACTTTTCCTGTCACTAATGATCCGACAGGCGTCGTCTTTTCAATCGTTTCCCATGGATTATTGGAAAGCTGCTTGATGCCCAAAGTAATTTTTTTGCTTTCTTTATCTACCGAAAGAACAACGGCATCGATCTTGTCGCCCTTGTTGAGGACCTCAGAAGGATGAGAGACTTTTTTGATCCAGCTTAAATCAGAAATATGGATCAGTCCGTCTACGCCAGGCTCTAATTCGACAAAGGCGCCGTAATTGGTCAGATTGCGAATCTCTCCGCTAACCGAACTGCCGACAGGATATTTGGATTCAATGTCTTCCCATGGATTGCGCTGGGTCTGTTTGATGCCTAAAGAAATTTTTCCTTCTTCTTTCTGGATAGAGAGAACAACCGCTTCTACCTGATCGCCAATATTGACAACCTCATTAGGATCGGTCACATTCTTTGTCCAGGACATCTCGGAAACGTGGATTAATCCTTCAATGCCCGGCTCAATTTCTATAAAGGCGCCGTAATTGACAAGATTAACAATTTTTCCTTTAACAAGGGTGCCGGGAGGATATTTCTCTTCGATCTCTTCCCATGGGTTCTCATCTTTCTGCTTTAGGCCGAGGGCAACTCTTCCTTTTTCCTTGTCAATGCTCAGGATCATGACCTCAAGCTCTTCACCCATTTTTACTATTTCCGAAGGATGACGGATACGTTTCCATGTCATATCAGTAATATGTAAGAGCCCGTCGATACCGTTTAAATCCAAAAATACGCCGAAATCGGTGATGTTCTTGACAACCCCTTTTCGTAGATCGCCAACCTGAATGTTCTCCAAAAGCTCATTCTTTTTAGAAGCTCTTTCCTCTTCGAGGATCTCTCTGCGGGAGACGACGATATTTTTACGTTCGATATTGATCTTTAAGATCTTAAAGTCATATTTTTTGCCGATAAAATCGTCGAGGTTCTTAATGCGCTTGTTGTCAATCTGCGAACCCGGCAGGAAGGCTTCCATGCCGATATCTACCATCAGGCCGCCCTTGACTTTTCTAATAACTTTTCCAGAAACGATCGATCCTTCTTTGCAGTGGTCGATAATATATTCCCATTGTCTGTGCCTGCGTGCTTTTTCTCTCGATAGAACGATCTGTCCGTCGCGGTCTTCTGTTTTTTCTAATAAAACTTCAATGTTGGATCCCATCTCTATATCGTCATTATCTGCAAATTCTTCGACGGGTACAAGCCCTTCTGATTTTAATCCGACGTCAACAACAACAAAATCTTTGGTGATTTCTACGATTTTTCCTTGAAAGATCTCCCCAATTTTCATCTGCGAGATCGTCCCTTCTTCATCCGATTTTTCCTTGTGGTTTAAAAGGGATTGAAAAAGCTTTGCATCTTCTTCGTTGTATTCCACATCATCTAAGATGTTGCTTGTGTTCCAGTCGTTCAAAGATTGGTTTGTCATTTAAAGGTTGCTCCTGTTACTTGTTAAAGCTAAAAGTTTAACAGAGGAATTATTAAACGTGCAATGAGAAAATTACCAGAGAAAAACGAATAAATCTTTTTTTTAATTAATAAATAAAATTTCCTTTTAAGATACTATTTGTAAAAAAGAGCTGTCTTCAAATTTTTTATATGAGCAAAATTTTAATTATGAAATTTGGCGGGGCTAGTGTGCAAACTCCCGAAAGCTTTGCACATATCGCTAAAATAATTCTTGAAAAAAAACGCTTATGGAAAAAAATAGTCGTCGTTGTCAGCGCTATGGGCGATGCAACCGATCAGCTGATCGAATTGGCAAAACAGGTTCATCCGTCTCCGCCGAAAAGAGAGCTTGATATGCTTATTTCCGTAGGAGAAAGGGTGAGCATTTCCCTTTTGGCCATGGCCTTGAGCCAATATAATGGAAAGGCCGTCAGCTTTACGGGAAGTCAATCGGGCATTATTACTTGCCCTATGCATGCATGCGCTAAAATTATCGATGTAAGGCCGCAGCGGATATTGGAAAAGCTGCAGGAAGACAATATCGTTATCGTTGCAGGATTTCAGGGCGTCAGCCTGCAAAAAGAAATTACAACGCTGGGAAGAGGCGGTTCCGATACCAGCGCCGTTGCGCTGGCCGTTGCTTTGCGTGCCGAGAGGGTGGAGTTTTATAAGGATGTCGACGGTATTTTTTCAGATGATCCTAAAAAAAATCCTCTTTCCCAATTTTACCCCTATCTTTCCTACGATCAGGCGATTGTTATCGCCGGAAAAGGGTTGGGTGTATTACATAAACGCTGTTTGCAATTAGCGAAAAAAAATCACATGCCTTTATTAGTCAAATCATTTATATCATATAATAATAAGAAAATGACACGAATCGGCAGAGGTAAACCAAAAAAGGACTGTCTGCCGCAATATGAGGAAATAAATGGTTTTGGAAATTGAATTTCCAGAAATAACCTTAAGCGAAGAACTTTCTTTTAATGAACGCTATTATAAAGAAGGTACAAAAGAGATCCTTCGCAAAATTATTCCTCAGGACCTGTTTTATAAGGAAAATAACCGCTGGTTTGTTCGAAAACGTTCTTTTTTCCAAGATCAGCTTCCGATTATTTCCAGCGAGAAAATCTCCGCTAGTTCCGAAACGATCTCAATCATTCTTTTTTGTAAATATAGGCAGAATGCCAACCGGTTTTTTTACGATATTATCAGCCGATGGCTGATCCCGAGAAAAAAAGTGAATATCCGTCTTTTTTTTTCTGCGGACTTTCAGTTTTTAGATTTTTCTGAAGATATTTTCAGTGTCGCTCAATTAATCATTAAACTTGGCGATAAGGAAGAACTTGCTGCGGCCAAAGAAAATCTGCGGTCGATCGAAACGGAAATCCGCCTGGGCGTTATCTCCGATTATCATGCTAATCGGATCATGGAGTTTAAAAGCCTGTCCTCGGATCGAAAAGTGGAAATGATCCAAGATAAAATAGGGGCGCTTATTAAAAGCCGCTCCAAAGAATACGGGCAGAATATTTTTACACACATGCAGCATTTTTTAGTGACCTGCCATGAAGATTTTAAAAGCGTCAGAGACCATCATCATATCAGCCGGATTATTTCGATCTTGTATTCCATACGAAAACTTTTAAAACAAAGGATCGATAAAGAACCTGCGAAGCGGCATCTCATCGTCAAGTTTTTAAAAACACAGCTGCAGATAAAAGATCAAAAAAAATCCGTTTTAGGAGTTCTTGTCGGCCTAAACTTTTTAAAGAAATATGAAGTGTTCGAAAAAGAACATCTCATTAAAGCGATCAAACGCTATGTTCCCCAGGTGAAATTTGTAGAAAATTCTTTTTTTATCGACCGTCACCGCAGCAATATGGTGCAGACTGTTTATCTGGAAGTGGAAAAAGAAATAGATTTTTCCTTTGATGAGATCCAAAACTTACGGTTTGTGCTTTCACGCGATCTGAAAGGATATGTCGAACAGCTGATGCATCCTGTTTTTTTACCGCGCA
>CAZULH010000042.1:0-8799 GCA_964621105.1 uncultured bacterium | reverse complement strand
ATGTCATTTATTAGGGATTGAATCTTCAGAACAAATTGCTACTCATTATTTAAGAGGGGGTATTTTTGAATCATTTATTATCAGTGAAATTCTAAAAAATCGAATTAATAAAAATATTGGCCCTAATGTCTTTTTTTGGAGAGATAAATATGGGCATGAAATCGATTGTATTATTGAAACACGGCAGTTGCTTATACCGATAGAAATAAAATCGGCAAAAACATTTAATAATAATTTTTTCGAGGGATTAACTTATTGGAATAAATTATCTAATAATACAAAGGAAAATACTTTTGTAATATATGCCGGAAATGAAAATCAAAAAAGAAGTTTGGGAAATGTTGTTTCATGGAAAAATATTACCGATAATATTGATTTATAATCGATAGTTCTAAATATTTTTTCATAGTTTTTAAAATTCTTGTGCAAGAAAAAATCTTGCTTTTAACCTCTTTGATATAAGAAGATGGATGTGTAAAAATTGCGCTGGTAGCTCAACGGATAGAGCACCTGGCTACGGACCAGGAGGTTGGAGGTTCGAATCCTCTCTAGCGCGAACCTTTTTTATGTCTATGTTATTAAAAGTTTTTGTTACAGGCCCTCTGCAGAATAATGTCATCTTGTTCGGATGCGAGAAAACTAAAGAGGCTGCTCTTGTCGATCCAGCTCTTTCCTCTTTTCGTAAGGTTAGGGAGTTTTTGGAAGAAAGCGAATATCAATTAAAAAAAATACTATTAACGCACTCACATTGGGATCATATCGGTGAATGCGCAAAATTCAAAAAAGAATTTCACGTAGAAATTAGCGTTCATGAAGACGATGCCTATAATCTTGAGCACCCCGGCAGCGATGGGCTGCTTTTAGCCTATATTCAAGGGGTTAAGCCAGATAAGCTATTAAAAGATCAGGATAAGCTTTTTATAGGGGAGATCGAGGTGCAGGTGATGCATACGCCTGGGCATACTCCCGGCTGTGTCTGTTATTATCTTCCTAGGGAGGGCATTCTATTTTCCGGAGACACTTTGTTTAAGGGGTCTATGGGGAGAGTTGATTTTCCTCATTCTCAGCCGGACAAGATGTGGGATTCTTTAAAAAAGCTCTCTCAACTGCCTCCTGATACAAGGGTAATTCCCGGTCATGGGGATGAGACTTCTGTCCAAGCGGAAGGCTGGATCGGGGACGAGAAAGCTTAGTTCTTGTTAAATCTCTTGTTATTAGATGTTTGGATTGTAATAAATAATTAACGATTGGTAATATAAGTTATTTGATAATTTGACATTTAATTAAATTGCCACTATAATATTTATTATTATTATAAAATTGATGTGAAAATGAATTTATCAACAATAATTTTATGTTCTTCCTTAACAACCGTTTCTTTTGCCGCTGCTTTTACTAGCGGGCAATGGTGCTCTAGACGGATTAAAGAGCTATTTCCGGATGAAGAAGACCGAACTTTTCCCAATGTATGCTATTGGATTGCGCATCAATCTTTGCATTCGAGGTCACGGGAGTTTTTTGGGTGGACCCTGTTGCATAAAGCTGCGATGGAAAATCGGGTCGGTATTGTTAAAGCCTGTTTACATTCCGGCGCGCAAGTCAATGTGCGATCGTATGGCAATAATTGGGCTTCTCCGCTTCATTGCGCGGCTGCAAAAGGAAATATAGAGGCTATGCGTGTTTTGCTGGATAATGGTGCGGATATCGATATTTTTGATAGAACTTCCTATGAGGGTTATGGAGGAGAAACCCCCCTGCATAAGGCTGTAAGAACTAAGCGTAAAGAAGCTGTTTGTTTTTTGGTAGAAAGAGGGGCGAATAAGGCGTTATGTAATCATCAGGGACTTACTCCTTACGAGTTAGCTATAGGTGCTTTTTCTCTCGAAATAGCAAGGCTTTTGACGCTCATGGGGCCAGAAGAAGGGATTGATAATAGGTCTGTTTTAAGGGAGACGCCGCCTTCTTATGAGGGGGCAGAGGGAGGTTTAACGAATGATGGCAGTGTCGGCTTTCCTCCTCCTCGTTATTCTCCTCCAGTTGAGCTTCCTTCTTATGAGGAAATCTAAACATTTTATTGTTAGTTATTTGTAACACGCTGATTCTAAGCCAATTACGGCTAAATATCGTCGTCTCAAACTGTTGTAATTACAATTTTAATTATTGATTTTTAAATATAATTACTATATAATATTTATTTAATAATACTTAAAAAAAGAGATTAAAATAATGAGCTTATTATTAATAGCATCTATCGGATCTATTGGAACAGGGGCTTTTTTTTGTGTCGGCGCTTTGGCTATTAAGCAGGCCTACTCGAAAGAAGCTTCCAAATTTTCTCCTGAAGATCGAAAAGTAAGTAATATTGTTTATTCCATGTTTCATTCCTGCCCCCTTGCTAAAAGCGTAAAAAAACAATTATCTGCATATCGTATGGCTGTAAAAGAAGACAAGGGAGCGGTTTTAAAATTATGGTCTCAAAGATATCGGATAAATTTACAGATGAAGATGGATGAAAAACAGCAGACTCTTCTGCATCTTGCCGTTAAAGAAGGAAATCTGAAAACAGTAAAAGCATTATTGGAAGCAGGTATGGATCCTAATGAAATGGAGGCTAACGGAAATACAGCCCTTCATTTAGCCATATTAAATCATGAGGATAAAATTGTCAGAGAACTGTTAGCTGATCCACGCACAGATGTCAATCTTTCCAATCAATTATCACAGACGCCTCTGCATCTTGCAGCCATGAACGGATCAAAACAAATTATAGAAATGCTATGCGCTAAGCAGGCGAACATTGATATGAAAGATAAATATGGAAGAACTCCTTTATATATAGCGGCCTCCAAGCATTATACAGATATAGTAAGCCTTTTGCTTACCTATCAAGCTAATCTTTATCCGGGAGCAGAAGATAATGACAGCTTGCTTCATATCGCCGTGCTGAAAAATGATAAGGGAATGCTGCGGACACTAATTGAAGCCAGAGCCGATCCAATGATTAGAAATGCTAAAGGAGAAACTCCTCTGCACGCAGCGGTTTATCTTGGCCGCAGGAAAATTGTACAAATGCTTTTAAAAGATTATAAGGTTGATCCTAATTGTGTAGACAATGATGGATCGTCTCCTTTGCATTTTGCTTCTACGGAAGGGACTTCTCTTGCAATCTTTCGATTATTATTACAAGCCGGAGCCAATCCTAATCAGCTAGACAGATGGAGCGGTATTCCTTTGCATTATGCTGCAAGTGAAGGGCACACGAAAATTGTTGAAAAATCTTTGTCTTTATCCAATATAGCCTTCGATCAGGCAAACATGTATGGAAGGACGCCATTGGCAGAATCGGTTTCTTACGGCCGTCTTCCCAGCAGCAGCCTTCTCATTAGGAAAGGGGCTGACCCTCATCGGGCCGATTGTATCGGAGAGACCCCGTTTACTATAGCTATATCTATGGGATTGACAGAAGTGGTAAAAGAAATGTTATCGCATGGAGCTGATTTAGAAAAAAGAAATGCTCAGGGAGAAACGGTATTGCATATCGCTGCAAAATATGGACAAACAGATATTTTCTCTCTTTTATTGGAACAGGGTGCTAATCCCTATGGCTCCAATCAAAAAGGAATTACGATATTACAGGAAGCGGCAGCCAAAGGCGATGTAGAAATAGTCAGATTATTGTTAAATCGCAAGGTTAACCCAAATTATGCCGATATTAGCGGGATGATACCTTTATTTGCGGCTATAGCAAACGGGCATCAGGAAGTTGTAAAATTATTGTTAGAAAAAGGGGAGGATCTAGATGCAAAAGGGATCAATGGCAGAACTGTCCTTCATGAAGCGGCCATGCATAATCAGGTAGAAATGATAAAAATGCTAATACAAAAAGATAATGCTTTTCTGGATAGTACAGATAATGACGGCGCAACTCCATTATCATTGGCGGCAAAATACGGTCATGCAGAAGCAGTTGAAGTATTACTAGATCATAAAGCAAATTATAAGTATCGAAATAAGGCTGGCAATTCGCCGATATTCGAAGCGGTTTTTTGTGGGCAGAAAGAGGCTGTAGAAATTTTCTTGGGAAAAGATGCCCTTTCTAAAAAAGATAAAAAAAATGGCATGCATGATTTAATTTTCTGGGCCCATATGAACGGACACAAAAACATCGGTATAATGCTTCAAGATTACATGCGAAAAAATCATTTGCAGAATACTTTGCCTCATTCGGAATATGATGAGCCTTTATCTTGAGATAAACTGCAGTCCGTATTGAGCCTTATCTCCAAGCATATCTTCAATTTCTAAAAGTCGGTTGTATTTGCATATCCTTTCAGATCGGGAAAGAGAGCCTGTTTTAATTTGTCCGCTGCGGGTAGCAACAGCCAGATCTGCAATAAACGAATCTTCAGTTTCAGCAGAGCGGTGAGAGATCACGGTTGTAAATCCATTGGACTGTGCTAAATGGATCGCCTCAAGGGTTTCTGTCAGGGTGCCGATCTGATTGAGTTTGATTAAAATGGAGTTGGCGGCGTGTTCGTTGATGCCTTTCTGCAAAAAATTGGTGTTGGTAACGAAAAGATCATCACCGACAATTTGTATTTTTTTACCCAGTTCCTTTGTTAAATGCTTCCATCCTTCCCAGTCATTTTCATCGAGTCCATCTTCAATGGAATCAATCGGATATTTTTTTACCAGTTCTTCTAAATAGGAAATTTGTTCTTTTGATGTTTTTGATTGAAAATTTTTTCCTGCCAGTTTCTTTTTCTTTTCATAATATTTTTTCGTCGTTTTGTCGAAAAATTCAGAGGAAGCAGGATCAAGCGCGATGCCGATCTGTTTTTCAGGCTCATAGCCTGCTGTTTTGATAGCTTTTACCATTAGCTCTAACGCTTCTTCATCGGAAGAGAGCATGGGTGCAAATCCGCCTTCATCGCCGACGGATGTAGCGTAACCTTTTTTCTTAAGAAGTCCTTTTAGGGTGTGGAAAACTTCAGCTCCCCATCGGAGGGCTTCCTTAAAATTGGGGGCGCCTTTTGGAAAAATCATAAATTCCTGAAAGTCTAAAGAACTGTCAGCATGGGCGCCGCCATTGATCACGTTCATCATGGGCACGGGAAGAAGAGTGGCTTTTTCTCCTCCTAAATGAACAAAAAGAGGTGCTTTTTTTTCCATGGCTGCAGCTCTAGCTATGGCCATAGAGGCTCCCAAAATGGCATTGGCGCCGAATTTAGACTTGTTTTCCGTGCCGTCTGCTTCGATCATTTCATGGTCCAGTTTTTCCTGGTCCATGACGGATTTGCCCTTAAGGAGTTTTTGAATGGGGCCGTTGACATTGGCGACAGCTTTGGTTACGCCTTTGCCAAAATATCGGTTTTTATCACCGTCGCGTAATTCTAGCGCTTCATGTTCGCCTGTCGATGCGCCGGAAGGAATCTTTGCTTTTGCCGTGATACCGGAATCGGTTGTCAACATTACTTCAACTGTAGGAGTTCCCCTTGAATCTAAAATTTCTAAAGCTTTTATTGCTGTAATTTTTGACATGCGTTCCTTCCTTTTTATTGTGCTATTAAACTAAAAAAAAATTGAAAAAGCAATTAATTTTTAGAAGAAAAATGTTCCATTAGAATACTTCCTGCAACGGATACATTTAAAGATTCCATTTCTTTGCTGATAGGAATGGAGATACTCTGGGCATTTTTTTCCCAAAAAGAAGAAGCGCCATGGCTTTCATTGGAAAGGATCAGAAAAAAAGAGGGAGAGGCCTTGTATAAATGAAAATTTTTTCCCTTCATGTCTGCTAAAAAAATGGGGATATTATGATTTTTAGCATGAGAAAGGATTTCTTCTGGTTCGAGATGGATCAGGGGAAGAAAAAAACAGGCTCCCTTGGAGGAGCGTATCGCTTTGTCATTAAAAGGATCGACACTGCCGGGGGTAATGATAGCTCCCTGAAAACGAAAGGCCAAAGCGCTGCGCAGCAGCGTCCCTAAATTTCCCGGATCAGAGATTTGGTCTAATAAAAGGTAATTCCCTTTTGTTTTTAGAGGCTGGTAGGCAGGAAGAGATATAATGGCGGCCAGTTCTTCGGCAGAAGGCAGCCCGAATATTTTTTTCATGGCCGCATCATTGACTTGGTAGATATTTTCTGCAGCAAGACCCTGCGGTGAATCTGTATAAAAAAGATGGCGGGCCTTAACTTTTTTAATTACTTCCTTAACTAGTTTATTACCGCATAGCAGCACCTTATTTTCTTGGATGCGAAATTTTTTATTATTTCGTAATTTAACCGCTAATTTGATAATTGGATGTTGTAAACTGTTAATCTTTTTTGCTATCATCCGGTTTAAGGGGCTCCTATATGGACAAGCAGGAATCATTTACTACTAAAGAAAGATTTTCCAAGGGACTGATCGAATCATTGTCCTTTAGGGTCTTTATCATCAGCATTATTCTGCTTGTTATTCCACTTTTGCTTCATAATGTTATTTTATATCATCATGACTATTTGCATAGAAAAAAAGATGTTTTTTCAGCGCTGGAGCTTTTAGGGGAAAGCCGATCCTTTTTTATCGATCGCATTATTGATGATCAGGCTTCTTTTTTAAAAGAGGCTGTTGTCGGGTTTCAGTTTGAAGATGATACGAAAGAAATTGTATTTGAGAGATTAAAAGGGAAGCTGGGCAATGTGGAGCTTTCCTATTTCTCGCTGGCTCCCGACGGTTCGTTAGTTTGCAGGGCCTCTACGTTTGCGGGGATTGTCGGCGAGGACTTTACACAGCAGCATGATGCTTTTTTAGAAGCAATGAAGGCCCGTCAGAATACCTTTGTCTACCGTTCGAATACAACCGGTGATTTTTGGATCAATGTCAGTTTGACCCACTATGCGGAAGACGGAACGACTCCGATCGGTTTATGGACGGCGGGCGCTCCTGCCATTTATTATGTGGAAAAAGTACGCGGCAAGAAAAACTTTTCCTATCCCATTAACATGATGATTATTACTAATGATAATCAAATAGTGACAAGTACCCGGCCGGAATTAATCGGAGAGTATATTGCTTCTGGCGGAAAACATTTAGATTCGTTTTTAAAAATGACGCCCGTCAAAGGGATGACCGATGCCTATGAGATTGTCAGTAAAAAAACGAAGATTAAAGGCTTTGCTACGGTCGTACCGCTAGAAAAGTGGAACCTAAAGCTGATTTTGGAAGTCAAAGAAAATATGGTAACTTCCGTCAATATCAAAAATTATCTCTATCGCGTCATGTCGCTTCTCTTTTTTGTGGTTGTTATCGGAGGGGCAGGATGCATATGGCTGATCAATCGCATTGCTAAGCCTATGCGTTCATTGTGTAAAAGTATGGAAGAAGTGGCTAAAGGGGACATGCAGTCACGATATAAAGATGATAAAATGGGTTTTGAGATCAATGTTTTAGGTCATCATTTTAATCATATGGTCGATTCGCTTATCCGTCATCAGAAACAGCTGCAGATAGAAAAAACCCAAAAGCAGGCATTCGAACAGGAATTGAAAATAGGTCATAATATTCAAAAGAGCATGCTTCCCGCCCATTTGCCCGACTATCCCGGACTGGATCTGGCAACAGGCTATTTGCCCGCAAAAGAGGTCGGAGGAGATTTTTATGATCTTTTTACAACGCCGGATAATCGGCTGATGATCACAATGGCAGATACTTCGGGCAAGGGGATTTCTGCATGCATGTATTCCTTGAGCATACGCAGCATGATCCGCGCCTATTTTTCTTATGGGCTGCCTTTGATTGAAGTGATCAAAAATACGAACCTGCTATTTGCCAAAGATGCGGGGAATACCGGTATTTTTGTAACGGCATGGTTTGGACTGTATGATGAAAAAACAAAGATACTGGAATATACAAGCGCCGGGCATTATCCCGCTTTTTTACGCAAAGAAAATGGAGAGCTTATTGAATTAAACACGAAAGGCATTGCTTTGGGCGTTGAGAAATCTTCCAATATTCAAAAACAAACCGTAACGTTAGCAAAAAATGACGTTCTCTTTTTATATACGGACGGCGTTATTGATGCGGTCAATCCTTCCGATGAATTTTTCGGAACGAAAAGATTGAAAGAACTCATACAAAGATCTCACAATCTTCCTTCTAAACAGATTGTAAAATCCCTTCTCAATGAGATTAAAAGTTTCTCTGAGATGACAGCGCTATTTGATGATATCACGGTATTGTCTATTCGGGTAATTTAGGCCAGAAAGAAGTCTTCTTTAATTTTTTTATGATCGTATCTTTATCATCGATTTTTTCATTGACCGATATTTTTTCCGCTTCATAAAGAAGCTTTCCCATATCAGGGCCCGGCTTAATATTTTCCTCCATGAGAATTTGGGCGGAGATAACAGGTTTGGCAGTCTGTATTCTTTCAATATAAGGAAGGAGAAGGTCCATTTGATTTTTCGAAGAGGCTAAAAATTCTTTTTTTATAGCAGGAGCAAGTCTGGCCGCATAGATATCTATGCATAAAGATATTTTGGGATTGGCATAGAGATGGGCCATCGTGTAATCATCGCTTTTTTGGATAAATAGAGAAAAGGCATATTGTAAAAATTCGATGAACTGCATTTCCTGGTTTGAGAGCTTTAAATATCTGCAGATCGATATTTTTTCCTCAACGGGAAGATTGGGGAAAAGCTCCATAATTTTTGCAATAAGAGGCGCCTTTTTAGGAAAGGCGTCGATTGCCTGCAGACGTTTTTTTATTTCTAAAGAAGAAAGGTCTTTAAGCTGTATAAAGATTTCCTGGAGG
>CAZULH010000041.1:0-8952 GCA_964621105.1 uncultured bacterium | reverse complement strand
TTCTCTTTTTTCTTTAAAAATTCTTTCCATGCCCGCATGAATTATTGGGTTTTTGTTTTTTTTGTCATATACCATTGCTGGATAATACCTAAAACAGAGGAAGAAAGCCAATAGATATTCAATCCTGAAGGGAAATTATAAAATAAAAAGGTAAAGACAATGGCCATTACATTGCCCATTGTACGCTGCTGTTTTTGCTGATCGGTTAAGAGGGCTTTGTCTTTCGGCATTTTAGCGGAAAACTTTGGCTGCAGCCACATGGCCAATCCTAATAATAAAGGGAGAAGGTGTAGTTCGGTCCCAATAAAAAATATGGGATATTTCCATGAGAAAATGACATCAGGAGAAGTTAGGTTATTGATCCATCCTGGAATAAAAGCAGCGCCGCGAAGGTCAAAACTTGATTTGATCAGATCGAACATTCCGATTAAAAAGGGAAGCTGAATAATCATCGGCAGGCATCCTCCCATGGGGTTGACGCCTTGTTCTTTATATATTTTCATTACTTCAATTTGAGATCTTTTCGGGTCTTTTTTATATCTTTCCTGGACAGCTTTTATTTTTGGGCCTACATCCTGCATACGGCTCATGGATTTGATCGACCAGGCATTTAAGGGGTAAAGCATAAGTCTAAGAGCGATTGTTAGCAGAATGATGGACAGTCCCCAGGAATGGGTGATTTTATTAAAGAACTGCAAAAGGAAAAATAAAAACTTTCCAAATGGTTCGGATATGAAAGCGAACCATCTGTCAAAGCTGATAGCTTTGGAATATTCAGGGTTATAGCCTTTAAGGGGATTGGAGAAGATCGTGTCTATTTCCTTTAATAAATTAACCTGCAGGGGGCCTGCAAAAATACGAAAACTCTGTGTCTGATTGCCTTTTAGGGGCAGTAAAAAAGCATGGCCCGGATATTTTTTTGCAGGATACTTGTCATATTTTTGATCGATCAATGTAAGTCTTGTAGGAAAATTTACTCCTTCAATAACCTGCGTGCGAAAGCCTGGCTTTGGATCTGTCAGAGGGTCCATAATGATACCGAAAAAGCCGTTGGAAGAAGAAAGCCAGTCTGGATAGGAGGAGGAATCATACATAGGATTTTTTAGTTTAACGGATTCGACAGAGCTTTTCGTTCCCCGAATGGTTCTAAAGCGCATGCTGGGAGAAGGCTGGCCGGAAATAAGTTCTGTTTCTACAACTCCGGAATATAACCAGGTATTAGTTGCCGAGCCGTCGATTTTTACGTCCAGGTTGATACAGTAAGGCGCTTTATCGGAAAAGGAATAAGTTTTAACGATTCGTTTTTGCGGAAGGGTTGCTTCAAATTGAATGATATTTTTTTCAAACCGTACGACTTTATAAGCGGTTATTTCTTCGTCTTGGATGGAGCCTAAATAGTATTGGTAATCAAGAGGGCTTTTGCCATTTTGTATCGGTCTTCTAAGCAGGGGATGATAGCCTCCGAGAGATCCTTTCTCATGGTTGACATAGCTGCCGGAGTTATTCTCGGCAGGCGTGTAATAGGCATGAAGGGGAAAATAGTCATTACGCGGAGAGTCTTCCTGTATCTTTTGGTCGGTTTCTACGGGTTTGACGATGCTTTGTTTGTTTTCTTTTGACCAAAGGGGAAAATTAATTTCAGAGACGGCTCCTCCTGCATTGGAAAAAACAACTTGAATCAGATCGTTTTCCAGCACATAAAATGTTTCTTCTATTTTCTGGAAAATAGGCTCTTCCTTTTTTATTTCCTGTACAACTTCCTGTTTAACAATCTGTTGCTGAGGGGAAGGTGATATCCAATGCTGGATAAAGTAAAAAGAAACTATCATTATAATGAAATAGAGAGCTGTTCTGAAATTCATTTACAATCCTTTGGGTCTTAAAAATAATAATTAAAATCCTAACATAAAAAAGTATAAGGAATCTAGTTGAAAAATTTCGGCTGAGAGCTTTCTTCCAGCTGCTGAATAAATTGGGTGAAGATTTCTGTTTCCCTCATATTTTCCATCCATTCATCCTGCATGATTTCTTCCAGCTCAGGCAAAACATCCTGAGCATGAGCCTGTTTGAGCATCATAAAGGACTGGTTAAACCTGTTTGTTAAAGAATATAGACAGGCAAGGTGATAGTAAGTGTGAAGGTTTCCCAATTTTCCTGCCATTAGCAGCTTGCTTTCCGCTTCCTGGAAATAATGGCTGCGGTTAAAGTATTCGTCCTGAATATTGGCAAAATAGGCCAGTGACAGGCCCCATTCCAGCCATACATCCTGATTTTCTTCGTCCTGTTTGATCGCTAAGCGGAAATAGTTAAAAGCTTTTTCAAAATGTTCCTTTTCCAGTGTTACTTCAGCTAAATGGGAGAAGCTTAATGCTAGGTAGTAGTGGATATTTGGATAATCAGGGTCGATGAGAAGGACATTTTGATAGGTTTCTATCGCTTTGGCATAACAGTTTTCTTCTTCATGTTCGACAGCGTCGCCTAATAGGTCCAATGTATATCCATAGGAGAAAAGCCATTCTGGATGCTGCAGGATAATATCCTTTTGATTGTGGAGAATAGTTTCCAGCAGATGAATCGCTTTTTCTAATACGGGAGCATTTTCTTTCATTTCGGCTTTGGCTATGAGCGCCTGAACATAATCATAAATTAAACTGGCGCAGGCAGTTTTCAAATGCAGGGCCTGCTGGTAGAACTTGCAAGCTTTATCAATATGCTCTTCTTCTTCGTATTCTTTTCCAATTTTCATATAGGATTGTGCACAGGCATGCCAGAGCTCGGCATAGGAGCGGTCTAAAGATAATCCTGTTTGAAACTTTTCTATCGCTATTTCCTCATAATCCAGATCATTATAATAGCAGCTATATGCCTGCATGCACATGCCATAGGCATACCAGATTTCAGGAAGATCGGAATAATTTTCCGATATTTCTATCATTTTATTTTCGGCTTCGGCTATCAAGTCCAGGCGGCTGGTATAAGCGCCTAAAAAGGCCTGTGATTCAATCCACTGGCTGATGATAAGGGGATTGTTTGCATCATTTTTTCTAGCAACGATACAGCAGTCCATAGACTGACGCAGACGTTTTTGATTTTTGGTAATTTTCCCTGATTCGCATAAGAGCTGAGCCCAGTCAAGCCAGAGATTGGCCTGATTAGGGAAACAGGAGGTCGCTTTGTGATAGCATTCATCAGCCTTGGAAAATTGCACCTCGTTTTGGGTGATAATATATAATTGTGTATAGGCTTCTGCTAAAGATATCCAGGCTTTATGGTATTCAGAGTCATTAGTCAGCGCTTTTTGAAAATAATCGATTGCCTGCTGGTAAATGGAAGGGTCGTTAATTAAAAGGCCCATTTGAATAAACATTTGTCCATAGTCATGCCAAAATTTGGTACAAATTTGGCTTTGATGCGAAAAAGAAAGCTTCATGATCTGCAAAGCTTTACGTACATCATAGGCCTCTTCGGTGATGTCGGCAAGCTGAGATAAGCAGATAGCGTAATCCCAATAAAACTGTGCCTGCTTATCATTTTCAGAGTTTTCCAGCAGGGTTGCGGCTTTTTGAAATTTTTCCTTGGCCTTATTTAAATAGTGGCTGGTATCGGAAAAATGGCCAAGTTCAAATAAAACATTGCCCCAGGTCCACCAAGTTTGAAGGGAAGATTCCTCTAGTTTACTTGCCATTTTCAGCTGTTTGGCAGCTATTAGAAAAGCCTTTTTCTTCTTATGTGTTTTTCCGTATTGGTAAAAAGAAAGTCCTTGTTTCTGCCAAAGAGCAGGATTTTCCGAATCCAGATAAGAAGCTGCCTCAAAATAATCCAAAGCGTTTAAATCATTTTTATCAAGAAGCTCATTTCCTTTGGTTAAATAAGAGAAAGAGAGCTCTTTTCTCTCATTATCTGTAAGGATATCCCATTTCTCATTGAAGAGCGGATTGGTTTCCCTCTTTTTTTGGTAGGGGAAAAACCGCAGGTACAACTGCTCTAAGAAATGAGTTTGTGCCATATTAACTTGTATGGTTTGAGGTTATGTTTTGCCGATTATAGTGTACTGTTTCTTTTTTCTACAACGCTTCTAATTTTTAAATTATTTGATTAAAAATGTAAATATTGTTTTACCATTTTTTTTATCTTTATTAAAGAAAATGCCCTACTATGTAAATATTTTTTTAAGATCCTTGTTCTGGGTGCAAAAAAAAGTAATAATAAAAAAACATTTTTCAATATCAAATTAATTTTGATAGTTGATTTTTTATTTATATTTATTGATAATATTACTGTTGTTTAAAACAAAGGAGAAATTATATGTCGTGTGGTGTACGAGAATTTGATCGGTTGCGCGCGGGTTGTTCGCTAGGGTTGCATAGTTTAACAAAAGATTCAGCAAAACCTTCTGTAACAAAGTGTTGGAGCGAGTGTTCGACTATGGAAAAAACAGGCCGTGTTGCGGTTTTCATGCTAGGGGGTGTTCTATGCGCTGTTATCCTAGCGGCTATAGTTGCTTTGCCGGGATGGGGGATTTACAAGGTTGTTTCTTTAGCAAGTCAAACAGCTGCAACCATATCTCTCTCAGTATACGGGAGTTGCGTAGCTGCATTAATAGCTTATGATTTGCTGTTCCCTAACAGACGATAATTGTTAAAAATGTTAAGAAACTGTTAAAAACTTTTTTGAGGTTATAAAGGTTTTAAATAGTTTCTTTTCGTTGCATAATAAAAAGCTCAAAAAAAAGTGTTCTCGGTCTCTTAAACAACAGTAATTTTTGTTTATCATTGTTTTAAAGTTATATAAATTTCCTTCTCTTTTTAAAAGAGGGAGAATTTGTATGAGTTCTGTCGCAGCTCATCAATATTGCCTAGCGATTATAAATGGAAGAGCTGATGAAGTACGCGTTTTTTTGAAACAGGGTACTTTTTCTGCTGATACGATATTCTTAGAGAAAGAAGTGTTTTTTCGTGATTTCGATAAAGATGGACGTCCTGCAGATAAAATGCGCCAAGTCCCTATTTCCTCTTTGGAACTTTCTGCAGAAAATGGAAGAGTGTTGGTGTTGACTGAGTTGTTACGACAAAGTCCTGATACAAAATTCCGAGATCAGACTTTATTTCGTGCCCTGAAAAAAGGACATAAACAAGCAGTTGAAATATTGATGCAATATGGCGCTAATCCTTGGGTTAAATATGCTGGTTTTTCTATTTATTGGGTGGTTCTTGACGAACGCTATGAATTAAGGTTTTCAGAAAAAATGAAAAATTTATTTAGAGAATACGGAAGTGAGCCGCCTGAGAGCAATTTTTCTCTTCCATACACAGGAGCTAGTATACATTAAGCAAAAGTGAACGCTCTTTTTCATGGTCGTTGAATTATAGCCATAAATTTTTTTTATTTTTGCATGTTTTATAGGTAAAAAATTATTAAATAATAACCTTTAATTTTTAATTTATTTTTTATAAGACCAGACTTGATTTAAACAAATTTTTGGTGTAATCTTTTTGTAGAAAATTTCTCTTAGAAGAGGTTCTGAATGGAAAAACAAGCCTTTACATATAACAATTTTTTTTCGAAGGCAGATCAGGTCTCTTCTATGCCGAGAGATCTGGATGAAATCCTCCATCAGAAATTGGAAGAGGCCTACCATAAACATACGACTCAGGGATCAGCTCACGATTTGATCAAGGTGGCTATGGAACATACGGCAATCGATCTGGCTTATGCCACCCTGTATTTTCCATTGAACATGCGTCCTTTATTATATGATAATCTTCCCGATAAAGAGGCGAAGATCCATTTTCTTTTAAATACCGATTCAGCGACACGTCAGTGCATCTTCCGCTATATGAGTGACCAGCATATGAAAAAGCTTGTTGAAAAGCTGTCGACGGATGAAGTCTTAAAAGTAATGGATGATCTAACGGAAAGAAGGTTTAAAAGGATATTAGAGCTGATCGATCCCAAAAAAGCTTTTAACATTCGCGAACTGAAAAAGCACGAACGAAATAGCGCCGGCCGGCTGATGACCAACAACTTCTTTGCTTTTGATATGGATATGACGATTGGCGAAGCGGCCGAATATATTCGCAACCTTCCCCGTATTGAATTTACCAAGGGTATTTTTCTGGTTAATGAGAGCAAAGAATTAAAAGGATATATTCCTGCACGCAACCTTATTATTAATAAAAGGGAAGTGCCCCTTCGTCAAATCATGCGGCCTGTCCTGCATACCGTTGGTCCGGATGCAACACGGGAAGAAGTTGTCGATGTGGTCGAGCGCTATAAAATGCCGACGCTTCCTGTTGTAGATGAAAACAATCATCTTTTAGGGGTTATTGCGAATGAAGATGTTGTAGAAATGATGGAAGATCTTGCTGATGAAACATTGGCAAAAATTGCAGGGACCGTAGAAAAAGTTTCATTCTTTGACCCGATGTACAAACGGTTTTTAGCCAGGTTTCCCTGGCTTTTGGTGACATTATTTGTCGGGCTTATCAATATGATGATCATGTCGGTCTTTGAACAGGTCGGAAAAGGGGTATTGATTTTTGTTTTATTTTTTGTTCCTTTAATTACGGGAATGTCCGGAAATATAGGAATTCAATCTTCTACCATTTTAGTTAGAAGCATGGCCTTAGGCATGATTACATCTGCGAATCGAAAAGAATCGATATTAAAAGAGATATTCATGGGGATATTCGGCGGTGTTGTTTTTGCGATCTGCTGCGGTATTTTATTATATTGCATTCATTACTTTTTTCCCGGATTTCTAAGGATAGAACCTTTTATTTTAAGCATCATTATCGGCACGGGACTGCTCGGTGCCTGTTTAACCGCTTCGACATTGGGTGTATGTCTGCCGCTCTTTTTTGCACGTATCGGTGTGGATCCTGCAGTGGCTTCCGGACCGATTGTCACGGCTCTTAATGATTTCTTATCGATGACAATTTATTTTATAATTTCCTGGGTCCTTGGGATGATTTTTTTCTAATGTTGAAAATATCTTTAAAAATTGCTAATGTATGAATTGGTGCTTTCTCAGAGACCAAAAGGTGATAAATGGCAAAGAATTTTTCTAATCAGCCAACGTCAAAACATCTGCAGAATATGCTGTCGAACTGGCTGGTAGATTTTGAAAAAATTTATGAGCAAAAAACCTGTCGTATTATTGAGGCATGGCCTATGATAATTGGTGAGAAATTCAGCTCAATGACACGGGCAGTTTCCTTAAATAATAAGGTGTTGGTAGTTACAGTTAATAATTCAACATTATACAGTTTGCTTTGCCAGCATGAGAAAACAAGATTATTAAAAAAACTGCAAAAACAGTTTTCTAAAAATTTAATTACGGATATCCGGTTTAAGATCGGATAAATAACTTAAACAAAGAGTAACAAGGCATGACAACAATGACAGAAAAAAATCAGTATGGTGCAAGTTCAATTACCGTTCTTGAAGGGTTGCAGGCAGTTCGGGAAAGACCGGGGATGTATATCGGTGATACATCTGCAATGGGACTACATCAGCTTGTTTATGAAGTGATCGACAACTCCATCGACGAAGCGATGGCCGGCCATTGTACGGAAATTACCGTCATTCTTCATAAGGACCAATCGATTTCCGTAGAAGATAACGGAAGAGGGATCCCGATTGAAAAGCATGAGTCCGAGTCCAAAAAAAGAAAGAAGGATGTTTCTGCGCTGGAAGTTGTAATGACCGTTTTGCATGCCGGAGGTAAATTTGATAAGGATACTTATAAGGTCTCCGGAGGATTGCACGGCGTCGGTGTTTCCTGCGTAAACGCTCTTTCTGAAAAAATGGTTGTCGAGGTCTATAAACAAGGCCAAGTTTATGAGATGGAATTTTCAAAAGGAAAAGTAGCAAAAGATCTGACGATACTGGGAACGACAACGAAAAAAGGAACTAAAATTACATTTTGGCCGGACAAAACGATTTTTTCTGTTATCCAATTTGATTACGATACTCTTTTAACCCGTTTTCGAGAACTAGCCTTTTTGAACAAGGGCATTAATATCAGCTTTGTTGATGAGACGGAAAACGGAAGGGAAGACGTCCAGTTCAATTATGAGGGAGGCCTAGGCTCTTTTGTTGAATATTTAAATGAAACGAAAATCCCTCTTTTCCCGCAGCCTCTTTATTTTCATGCGGAAAGAGAAGGCGATGACGGCATGGTCGATTGTGAGATCGCTATGCAATGGAATGATACGTATTCGGAAAAAATCTATACTTACGTTAATAATATCTCCACCAAACAGGGCGGAACCCATCTGACCGGTTTTTCTACTGCTTTAACTCGCGTTTTAAACCAATATATTAAGAATCATCAGATCTTAAAAAATCAGAAAATAGCTCTTTCCGGCGATGATATGCGGGAAGGTTTGACAGCGGTCATCTCGGTTAAAGTCCCTAATCCGCAATTTGAAGGACAAACGAAACAGCGCTTAGGCAATAGCGATGTCGGATCGATCGTTCAGCAAATTACGGGAGAAGAGCTTTCCATCTATCTCGATGAGAATCCTGCTATTGCCAAAATGATCGCTGATAAAGTGATTATAGCTGCACAGGCAAGGGAAGCTGCTAAAAAAGCAAGGGAGTTAACTCTTCGTAAAACAGCGATGGACAGTGCCCGGCTGCCGGGCAAGCTGACTGATTGTCAGGAAAGCAATCCTGAATTATGCGAAATTTACATCGTAGAGGGAGATTCTGCCGGCGGTTCTGCAAAAATGGGAAGAGATAGAAGATTTCAGGCTATTTTGCCCATTCGCGGTAAGATTTTAAACGTAGAAAAGTCTCGCTTGCAAAAGATCTTAAAAAATACAGAAGTAGGCGCTATGGTTGCCGCTTTGGGATGCGGGATAGGCGTTGATAACTTTAATATTGAAAAGCTGCGTTATCATAAAGTGATTATCATGACCGACGCCGACGTGGACGGTTCTCACA
>CAZULH010000040.1:0-9043 GCA_964621105.1 uncultured bacterium | reverse complement strand
GAAAAAGATATTTTGCTCTTCTTCATATACATCAAGCCCTAAATAGGAGATCTGTCCGTTTTTTAAGCCTTTGATGACCGCGTGGGTATTGATAAGAGCTCCCCGCGATGTGTTGATCAGCATCATCCCTTTTTTAAACTCAGAGACAATATGTTCATTGATCATGTGCTTGGTTTCAGGAAGCAAGGGACAGTGCAGGGTAATAATATTGGAAGAATGACAAATAGTTTCGATATCGGTAAAGGTAACCCCATACTCCTTAGCTTTCGGATTTTCATTTTTATCAAAAGCTAAAAGCTTACATCCGAATCCACTCAGGATCTGTGCGACAATCAGTCCGATTTTTCCCATTCCGATGATGCCCACGGTTTTATCATGCATATCAAACCCTAATAAGCCTTCCAGTGAGAAATTACCTTCGCGCACATGGGTATAGGCCCGATGGATTTTTCGATTTAAGGTCAGCATTAATGCTACTGCATGTTCAGCAACAGCATAGGGAGAATAATTAGGGACGTTGACGATTTTAAAGTGGTGGTCTTTGGCATATTTAAGATCGATATTATTGATGCCGGCGCAGCGCATAGCGATCAGTTTAACATTATTTTCTTCCAGTATGTTTAAGGTATCTTGTGACAGATCGTCATTGACAAAAGCGCAGATAGCGTCAAAACCTTTGGCCAAATATGCATTTTTCGAAGTTAGGGGATCAGCAAAAAACTGAAAATCAAAGCTATAAGCCCTGTTAGCTTCTTCAAAAAATATCTTATCATAGGTTTTGGTGCTAAATACTGCAATCTTCATAATTTCCCTTCTATAAAGAAAAAATATGAAAATCAAGAATTATCTTTTAAATATTTAGAGTAGAAGGCAATTAGATCTTGCTGAATATCTGTCATTTTAGCTTTTAAAGCATCCTGCAGAGGCAGGAGGTGCAGAGATAAAGGAGGGCGGTCTTGCGTTAGGCGGAAAGCTTCTTTGGCGATGCGTTTAAAGCGGTTGCGCTGATAGGCATCGGCTGCAAATTTTTTTGAGCAGGTAATACCAAGCTTTGGATTCTGATGATTGTTAAAATAATAGATGATTACACATCGGCCTTTAAAAAAAGGCCTGGAAAGAAATTGCCGATACTCCGATTTTTTTCGGATGCGGCTCTCTTTTGGAAAAGTCAATGTCATGTAATAAGGTGCTTTCGGCCCTTTTGTCTTCTTCTTTTTAAGACTTTTCTTCCATTGGCGGTTTTCATTTTTTTTCGAAATCCGACTTTATTCTTTCTTCTTCTTTTGCTGGGCTGATAGGTTCTTTTCATAAAAACTCTTTTTTTTGCTGTTTATCATAGAAAACTGCAAGAAATTATTCAATAAGAAATCCATGCGATTATTTTAGATAAATAGTAATCATATGGATTCAAAAAAAATAGACGGGTAAAAATAATTTGAAATTTTTCTGCTCTTTAGAAGAAAAAAGGGCATTGAAAAGAAATCGTCCATTATCTATATTTTATTTATCAAAAATGAGAGTGAATAACTATGAAAGTAAAAGCATCAGTTCGGGCAGATGCATCGAAAGGTGATAAAATCGTCCGCAGAAAGGGACGTCTTTATGTTATCAATAAAAAAGACCCCAACCGTAAACAGCGGCAAAAAGGACCTGCTCGTAAAAAATAATTTGAAAAAGGAAAAATAATGGCTAAAACTTCATCTATCGTTAAACAAAAGAAAAGACAAAGACTCGTCAACCTAAAATGGGAAAAGAGACAGGCTCTTAAAAAAGTGATCTATGACATGAGCAAATCTCCAGAAGAGAGAATGAAAGCGGTTGATGCTTTGAATAAAATGCCTAAAAATTCGTCTTCTGTACGTTTACGCAATCGTTGTAACTATACAGGAAGATGCCGTGGTTATTTAAGAAAGTTTCAGATGTCACGTCTATGTTTTAGAAAGAAAGCTTCCCAAGGAATTATCCCTGGTATTTTTAAAGCTAGTTGGTAATTGTTTCTTTTTTTAGAAGTTCTTCAAGCTTTTGCCAGTCTTTTAGCTCTTCGTTCCAGATAAGGGTATTCTTTTTAACAATTCCTTTTTTCCATTTCTTTGAAAGGGCTTCTAAGCTCATAGGCCCTTCAATTTGTTCTTCCGATGTTGCATGATACCATAAAACATTAGGATTTTTTCTCTGTAAGTTTAAAAGGAAGGGCGGAGGCTGTTTTTTTGTCTGTGCCTTGCTAGTGATTTTAAGAGAAGGTTTTTTATTATATTTTGTTACGACATATAAAGATAAAAGGCCGAAAAGCCCAAAGAAAAACCCGATCCAAAACCAAAAATCCCCGTTTTTCCCCTTTTTGTCTGCAGCCAGCGATGTTATGTAGCCCATGACCAGAGAAATAATAAAACCTAATAAAAACATTTTTTTACCTCATTGTCCTATATACATAGTAACATTTTTGGTCCTAATAATCATCATTTTTCTTCTTTTCACAAATCGGTTAACTCCATACAATGATAGTCTATTAAACATAGGAAAAAAGGGGAAAAGGCTTATGTCAGAGAAAAATAACAAACATGATAAATTTAAGGATATTGATCCTAGAGAAATACAGCTTCCCGAAACAGTTTTTTCCAGAGATATTGAAAGTAGAGTGATACAAGCGATTGTCCTGCAGTGCTTAGAGAAAATTGAAGGAATAGAAATGCTAGAAGGAAATCTGATCGATAACCTTTTGGGAAGAGAGTCCAGCGAACGTATCAAAGGGATCTATGTCGACCAAGAGCAGAAAAAACATGCGGTTGCCATAAAAGTAGAGGTTAATATCCATTACGGTACGGCTATTCCTGCAAAATCTGAAGAAATTCAAGAAAAAGTTGTGCGGGAAGTTACGCATTTTACCGGTCTTCATGTGTCCAGCGTTCATGTTATCTTCAAAAATTTAGTGTCGCCTTTTGTTGAACAGGAAAAAACAGAAGAGGTCATTGAAGGGGAAGAAGAGACAGAAGAGCCGCTTTTGCAGGAAATCTCTTCAAACGAAGAATAATTAAAGATATTTTTTGATATTTTTAATGTCTTTGTCCGTCAATTCCTTGACGGACTTTAATTTTGCATAAGACGCTTTTTTAATTTCTTGAATATTTCTAAAAAACGTAAGAAGTGCTTTTTTCTTTTTTGGCCCAATGCCCGGCACATTATCAAGAAGAGAAGCGGAGATCGTTTTCTTGCGTTGTTTTTTATGAAAGCCTATCGCTACCCTATGAGCTTCATCTCGAAGCTTTTGTAAAAAAAATAATAATGGAGAATGCACAGGGAAAATAAGAGGAGAGGATCGATGGGGCAGAAAGATCTTTTCATGGGTCAATCCCTTGGTGTGCAGCGCTTTTTCCTTGCATACAGAAAGAAGGTCTACGGTAGCGATATTAAGCTTTTCTAATACTTTTTTAGCTGTATTAAGCTGCGCCTTGCCCCCGTCAACAACAATCAAATTACATAGCTGCTTGTTTTGGTTGGCTTTAGTGAGATAGCGGGTAATGATCTCTTCTAATGCAGGACAGTCTCCCTTTTCTTTTGTCTGGATATGAAATATTTTCGTCTTTGTCTTATCATATTTGCCGTCAATATAAGTAACCGCTGCTCCGACGGGATGGCTAGAAGCGATATTGGAAGTATCGAAACATACGGTTGTTTTAGGATAATTCGCCAGGGCGCACATATCCTGCAGCTCTGAGAGGATTTTTTCCTGGTGAGCCTGCATTTTCTGCTCTCTAAGCAATTGATTTTTGGCGTTAGTATTGGCTAAAGCGATCAGTTCTTTTTTCTTTCCCTTTTTGGGAAAGAGAATGGTCTCCTTTTTCCCCTTAGAAAGGATTCTTTCCAGAATCTCCTTATTGGCAAGGTCTTTGGGAATAAGCAGAAGGGAAGGGAAAGGATGAGAGGAATAATACTGTAAGATAAAAGACTCGATCAGCTCTTCTATTTTCGAAGCGATAAAAGAAAAATGAAAGGACTGCGAATGTAAAAGTTTGCCTTCCGTAAAAGAAAGAAGGGAAAGCGTGACATTTTCCTTTTCCTGGTGATAGCCGATGATATCCATACTTTTATAATTGCCATAATCAACAAGCTGGTGCTCGGTAATATGTTCGATATTTTCAATGAGCGTCAGCAGTTCTTGCGCCTTTTCAAATTCTAGATTTTCCGATGCTTTCTTCATCTGGGACTTAAGGGTTTTAACGATCTCTTTGTTCTGCCCATTTAAAAGAGATATAGCTCCCTTTAGATGCTGCTCATACTGCTGGTGCGTGCAAAGACCGGCACAGGGTGCTAAACATTTTTTGATCTCATGTAAAATGCAGGGACGGCTGCGGTTGGAAAATTCTGTATTGGAACATTGGCGCAAAGGGAAAAGAGAGGTGATCAGGTCCAGCATGTTTTTGGCAGCAATAGAACTGGTATAAGGCCCAAAAAAACGGCCTTCCGCTTTCTTTATTTTTTTTTGCCTTACTAATTTAATCATCGGCCATTGATGGTTGGTAATAAGAAGACGGATATAGGTCTTGTCATCTTTAAGAAGAATGTTGTATTTGGGCTTATATTTTTTTATGAGATTATTTTCTAAAATAAGGGCTTCCTTATCCGTCGATACAAGAATGGTTTCAATGGAATGGGTCTGCTGGATAAGAAAACGTATCTGCGGACGGTCATCGCTTTTAGTAATAAAATACTGACGCAGCCTTGATCGTATGTTTTTTGCCTTTCCCACATAGATCACAACGTCATTTTCATCTTTCATTAAATAGACGCCGGTCTTTGTCGAATAATTGGAAAGTATTTTAGAATTAAACGTACTCATACTTATGTGTATAGCAAAAGTGTTATTTTAACTCCTGCTTGATTTCTAAAAGTGTTTGGTGCGCCTGAAGAGGGGAAAGCAAGTCCAGATCGATTTCTTTAAGCTTTTTGATCACTTTTTCTTCGATAGGGCAAGGCGGAGAAAAAATTGAGGGCTGCTCAAATGAGGCTTGGACTTTTTTCAGCGGCTGCTTTTGATGCTTGTCCTCTAATTTCTTTAACATCTCTTTGGCCTTTTTTAAGGCAGGATAGGGAAGTCCCGCAAGCTTGGCTACATGGATGCCGTAACTTTTATCTGTTCCTCCCGGAACAATCTTATGTAAAAATGCAATACCGTCCTCGGTCTCTTTAATTGCAACATTGAAGTTTTTTACACTGTCATATTCTTCTTCCAGATCGGTAAGCTCCCAATAATGGGTGGCAAACAGTGTTTTTGCCTGTTTATTGCTTTGGGACAGGAGATATTCAGCTACCGACCAGGCGATCGATATGCCGTCATAGGTGCTTGTGCCCCTTCCTATCTCATCTAAAATCACTAAAGAGCGGGAAGTAACATGGTGCAGAATATTGGCAGTTTCCGTCATCTCCACCATAAAAGTCGATTGGCCCTTGGATAAATTGTCGCTGGCGCCGATACGGGAAAAAACTTTGTCGACCATGCCGATATGCGCAGACTTTGCGGGGACATATGAGCCGATTTGCGCCATGATAACGATAAGGGCAACCTGCCTGATATATGTCGACTTGCCGGCCATATTGGGGCCCGTGATTAAAAATAGACGGTTTTTCGGATCTAAATAGGTGTCGTTGGGTATAAATTTACCCATAGGCAAAGACTCTTCAATAATCGGATGGCGGCCTTCTTTAATATCGATAATATCGCTATCATCTATCTGCGGGCGTACAAAATGGTGTTTTTTTGCGCTTATGGTAAAAGAGACAATGGCATCGATCACAGCGATCGCTTTAGCAATTTGCGCGATGGTATTGTGATAGAGGAGAATATTTTCTCTAAGTTCTTGAAAAAGTTTTTGCTCTAGGGCCTTGATCCTGTCGTCTGCCGATAATACCTTATGTTCAAATTCCTTGAGCTTTTCCGAAATAAATCTCTCGGAATTGACAAGCGTCTGCTTACGATGAAAACTTTCCGGCATTTTACCAGCCTGGCCTTTGCTGACCTCAATATAATAGCCGAATACACGGTTGTATCCTACCCTAAGCGTTTTGATATTGAGCTCTTCCCGTAATCTGTTTTGATAGTTTGCCAGCCAGGCGGTGCTTTCGTTTTTGATCGATCTCAGCTCATCAAGCTCTTCTGAATACCCATTTTTAAAAATATCGCCTTCCGTAATACGAAGAGGGGGATTGTCGATGACGGCATTTTCAATAAGTGTAACAAGCGGTGTGATGTCATGCAGCATTTGGCAGTTGTTCTCTAAAAGGAAAGCGGCGCAGGAAGATACAACTCTTTTTACAGGCTCGATGTTCTCCAGGGAATACCGCAGAGATAAGATGTCTCTTGCTGAGGCGTTGTTCGAAGAAATCTTCATGTTCAAACGCTCGAGATCTTTGATTTTCTTAAGGCTTTCTATTAAGAGTTCTCGAGAAGATAGCTGCAGAAGCTCTTCTGTCGCATCCTGCCTTTCTATAATGGCCTCTTTAGATAAAAGGGGGTGCTTGAGCCAAAAACGAAACAGCCTCCCTCCCATAGGCGTATGGGTGTGATCTAAAAGATCAAGCAAAGTGGTAGAGGAAGAGAAAGAATCGAAAATCTCCAGATTGCGCATACAGGTAGGGTCAAGAGACATATACGATAGATGACTGTCAACCTGGATCTGTCTTATATGAGAGAGGTCCGTATGCAGATCGTCTACAAGGTAAGTAAATAGAGCTCCGGAAGCATTGATGGAAGCGATTTTCCCACTCAAGCCCAGTCCGTCTAAATGCGCGACCTGAAAATGCCCCATCAATACCTCTCGGGCATTTTGATGGTCGAAATGCCAGTCCTCTTTGATCGTTGTCATAAAGCTGATGCCCTCAGAGAGCTCTTGTAAAAACGGCTCATGCGTATTTTTAAATTTTTGTGACAATAAAAATTCCGAGGGCTTCAGCTTATACAGCTCTTCTAATAACTCCTCTTTATTTTCAAATTCCATTAACCGAAATTCAGAAGTCGATAAATCAATAATGCATAAGCCAAAAGTTTTGCCGACCTGATCTAAGGAAACAAAAAAGTTATTGTTTTTTTCCGAAAGCAAAAGCGAATTAATAATGGTGGCAGGAGAAAGAATACGCGTTATCTGCCGGTCAACAATACCTTTGCCTGCGCGGGGATCTCCCATCTGCTCTGCAATGGCCACTTTATGGCCTTTTGCTACCAGTTTATCAATGTAACCCTCGCAGGTATGAAAAGGAACGCCGCACATCGGTATCTGCTGACGCTTGGTTAGGGTCAGGTTCAATTCTTTTGCAATGATGTGGGCATCTTCATAAAAGGCTTCGTAAAAATCGCCTAATCGAAAAAGCAATAGCGCGTCTTTTGCTTTTTTCTTGCAAGAGATCCATTGATCCATCATGGGCGTTGTTTTCGGGTATTCCATCTAACTACCGGGTTTTTGCTTATGATGGTAGCTGCTTTAACAGTTTTTTTCATGGAAAAATATTGTAATCAGATTTAGATGCTTTTTTCTCAAGCGTATTTAGCAATGTTGGGAAATATACGAAGGATTGTATTTGCATTAGCTTCGAATTTTTTTGGATCGATCTGCAGAGAAAAATCAATGTTAAAAAGAAAAAATATTTCCAGTTTATTACATTCTCTAAGGGATATGCCACCAACTTTTGCATAGTAACTATTGCTGTAATACTCATCATTAAAAAATTTCCATGCGATCATCGTGCTGATAAAAGCTAGCCGATGAACATTGCACATGTGAAGTTTATCGGCTGGATGTCTTCTAAAATACCGATCTAGATAAAGAATAGAGAAAATCATTGTTTTAAACTGTAAGCGGCTTAAATCTTCAGGACGGCTATCTATAAATGACGTTTGGTTGTTATTTGCTAAACCATATTTTAAAAGCCGGTCTAAATACGCGCTTAAAGAAATACAGGGAATGGTTTGGTTTGAATAACAAGTCGGTGGAAACAAAATGTCAGGGTCACGCCAATCTTCAATCGACGTTTTTTTATTATAGCTGTTTATCCAATTATATAGAATAGCAGCCCATAATTTTGAGATGGCTAAGGTTGCCGGAGTAGAAGGGAGTGGTTTTTGTTCATCTAATCCTGAAGGTAGCCTAGGAGGGCTTGGTAAAAGCTGTGTGCTGCAAGTCATAATTTATTAAAAAATATTTGTTCAAAAAGTATATGTAAAAGAGAATTTAATAATAGGGATTTTTTAAGAAAACGGACGCGGTCGCAACCAATTCGCGCCTTATCGCTTTTACCTGTGAAGATAAAAATTACCTTCGAGCAGTCTATGCCGCTTTATCAAAAATTATCTCGTAAAATCAAAGAATTGAAAGCATTAGGCATGACACATGAAAAAATAGCTGCTAGCTTAAAAATTAGTCGGAAAACTATTTCACCTATAAGGCAGTCCTTAGTTGATCTTTCCATATTAGATCAGAAGAACAAGGGTACGTATTAAATGACTTTCAAGATCTATATTTTTTTGACAATAAATCAAAACCATTTTACTTTTGCTTAATTTATTAAAAATTAGGATAAAAAATGGTTTATCGGATTTTTTCTCTTTTAGTTTTATTACAAACCTTAATCTTTGCCAATGAGCAGGAGCAAGAGGTATTTCCTGTCTCATCTCACGAGCAGATTGCCGGGAAATTTTTATCTGATGATTATATTATTGGAAAAGTTGTCAGTCCTATCGGCGGCAGCCCTTGTCTCTCTCAAACAGACTTACTTGCAAACGGCGCTCAGAAAATATCCATTAACCGATATTACAATCCTGTCAGCGTTCCTTCTTCCTTTCATCAGGGTAAAAAAAGAGAGCAATACGAACTCTATCAATATTTAAGTCAAAATTACATCGGATGGAATATCTATCCTCACCTACGTCTCAAAATACAAGAAAGAAACGGTCCATTACTAATCCTGCTAATGTCCAGACCGTAAGTAATGAATTTGGATTATCGATTATCGGGAAATAAATTTTCTCATGTTAACATCGAAGGAAAAGAATATGTCA
>CAZULH010000039.1:0-9120 GCA_964621105.1 uncultured bacterium | reverse complement strand
CTATCATCTTTTTGATACACCTGTTTGGTTAGACCAGGGCATCAATGAGATCAAGAACTTACTTATCATCAAAGAGCATATTGAAGTGGAAAAAGAAAAAAAGATGGCTTTGGAAAAAGAGTGGAGAGATGTTTCCATTAGAGTGAACCTTTTTGAGAAAGTATTGATACCCAGAACACAAGAAACCATTAAAAAAATTCAGATCTTTTTGTCAGATCAGCAGCTGGCGGCAATTTCTCAGGCAAAAGTAGCTAAAGAAAAGATCTTGCAAAGCAGGGGCTATGTCGCATGATCATTAAAGTGAAAAAATGTTTGATTTACGGCATTAGAGAAGAGGTCGATCATTTTCTGCATTCTGCGCAAAAAGCAGGCTTTATCGAGTTTATACACCCTTCTAAACGCTCGCAGCAGCTGTCTTCATCGATCAAGGATATGATGGCGGCGATCAAGATCCTGCGCCATTACCCTCAGATGCAGGAAAAAACGGGAAGCTACGTTTCAATGGAGGCGTTAAGTTCGCATGTTGTTCATCTGCAGTCCCAGCTCGATCAGTTAATGGATGAATCAAATGAGCTCCAAAAGGAGATCAGCCGCATTAAACCTTTTGGATATTTCTCCAGAGAAGACATCGCTTATATTGAACGGGAGGCAAAGCGGTTCATCCAGTTTTTCTGCATTCAATCTGAAAAAAAGAAACAGATACGGATTTCCGATGAGCTTATTTATATTAATACGGATGAGGGGCTTGACTATTATATTGCGATCAACAAAAACAAAACGTTTTATTCTAACCTAATGGAAATTTGGATTGATCGTCCGTTAGAAGAGTTAGAAAGCCGGCTGCAGATGGTTCAAATGCTTTTTAAAGAGAAGGAGCTGGAAATAAAAAAAACAGTTCCCTTTCTTGATGATTTGCGAAAAGAGCTGCTGCGGCAGCTGAACTGTCATAATGTTGAAAATGTAAAAAAAAGTCTTTCTTTCCCAATGGAACAGCCCCTGTTTTTTATCGAGGCATGGATACCGGTAACGCATATTCAGCACTTTGAAAAATTGATCAGCCCCTTTTCCATCGATTATGAGTATATAGCTGTTGAAAAACATGAACGCGTACCGACCTGTATGGAAAATAAGAAAACAGCAAAAATCGGAGAAGATATTGTTAAAATTTACGATGTGCCTTCCATCAAAGATAAAGACCCTTCTCTTTGGGTATTTATCTTTTTTGCGATCTTTTTTGCGATGATCGTCTCTGATGCAGGGTATGGGCTTGTCTATCTTCTTATCGCTCTTTTTGCTAAATGGAAGATTCCTAATCCCCGTCCGCATATACGAAGGTTTGTTCAATTGATGATCATTCTTTCCGGCGCCTGTATCGGCTGGGGCGTACTGACAGGCTCCTATTTTGGAATGGATGTAAACCCGAACCAGACTCTTAATGGTACGATTGCGATTAATTATCTGACCGAAAAAAAAGCGGCCTATCATTTACAGATGAGGGATGATGTTTATCAATACTGGCAAAAGGAATATAGCGGCGTAAGCCAGGCTAGGTCCGGGCGTGATTTTATATTGTCTATAGAAAAAGAAGGCAATTATGAAGCTTTTGCGGCCTTTAAGAAAAATATCTTGTTAGAACTTTCTTTGTTGGCAGGCGTTATTCATATAGGGCTGTCTTTTGGACGCTATGTTAAAAGAAATTGGTCGGGGATCGGATGGATATTGTTTTTGATCGGAGGGTATTTGTTTTTTCCTTCCATGGTTGATTCGACGAGTATGGTCAATTTCCTGGGATTGATGTCGAAAGAAGCGGCGACGGCCATTGGCCAGGTTCTTTTATATTCAGGGATAGGCCTGGCTATTATTTTAGGTATTATACAAAAACGGTTAATGGGACTTGTGGAAATTACGAATGTCATCCAGATTTTTTCAGATGTATTATCCTATTTGCGGCTTTATGCCTTAGGCTTAGCGGCAATGGTGATGGCAGAAACATTTAACGATATCGCGATGAAAGCGGGAATCGCAGCGGGGCTGCTGATATTGATTTTGGGGCATGGCCTCAATCTTATTTTAGGAGTAATGGGGGGAATTATCCATGGGCTTCGTCTTAATTTTATCGAATGGTATCATCATAGTTTTGAAGGCGACGGAAAATTGTTTAACCCCTTAAGATTATTTAAATAGTAAAGGAGAAAATGTATATGGATTTAGGAATGATTGGGCCGGGAATTGCGCTGGGACTGTCGGCGTTGGGAAGTTCTATCGGCTGTGCGATTGCCGGAATGGCCTCGCATGGAGTGATGTCGCATGTAGAAGAGGGACATGGAAAATTTATCGCCGTCTCGGCTATGCCTTCTTCACAGGTGATCTATGGTTTTATTTTAATGCTGCAGATGAAAAGAGCTATTCTTGTCGGATCGACTTCCGCTTTAGCTGCTATCGGTATAGCGATCCCTGTCGGGCTGGCTATTATGGCTTCGGCTATTTATCAGGGCAAGCTGGTAGCAACAGCCATTCAGGCATCGGCTAAACAGCCTGCTATTTTCGGAAAAACAATCGCTTCACCCGGGATTGTTGAGTCCTTTGCCCTTTTCGCCTTTGTTTTCTCTCTTCTTATTATCTAAGGTCTATGAAAAAGCGAGAGGAAAAAGATTTTTTAGGGAAAGTTTTCATTTCCGGCAGCAAGCTGTATGGTCCACAGACGCAGCGGGCGATCGATCATTTTCCCGCTATTGACAAACCTTTGGACCAGATTATTATTTCTGCCTATGCAAAAGTAAAAAAAGCGGCGGCTTTTGCTAATTGTGATTTGGATCTTTTATCGAAAGAAAAAAGAGAAGCTGTCTGTATGGCCTGCGATACAATCATATCAGGACGGCTGCAGGAACATTTTCCGTTGTCCGTATGGCAGTCTTCTGCAGGTACGAATATCAACATGAACATCAATGAGGTGGTCGCCCACTGGGCAAAAAGAAACAGAAAAATCCCTTTAGATGCTCATGATGATGTCAATCTCTGTCAGTCTACTAATGATACATTTGCTACTGTTTCCCATATGGTCATTGAAGAAAAGATCTCGCAAGAGCTTCTTAAAGCGATAGATAAATTTTTATTGGTTCTTGCTAAAAAAATTGAAGAAACAAAAAAGATTAAAAAAGTGGCAAGGACCCATTTGATGGATGCTGTCTCTATTTACATGTCAGAAGAGCTGTCTGCCTATTATTCGCAAATGAAGAATGTAAAAGAGGCCTTCGAAAAGGAATTAATGCATTTATTCTATGTTCCTCTTGGTGCAACAGCGGTCGGCAATCAGGTCGGCGCTCATCCCCAATTTGGAACTTTAATGCTCAAATATCTGCAGGAAATAACAAACAGGCCCTATTGTTTAGCTAAAAACTTCTATGAGAGCCTGTCTTCTGCCGATCCTTTGCTAAAGATCAGCTCGCATTGCAAATGGATGGCGACGGTTGTATTTAAAATGGCGTCAGACATCGCTCTTTTGGCCTCAGGGCCAAAAGCGGGGATAGGGGAGATCAAATTACCGGAAAATGAGCCGGGGTCTTCTATTATGCCTGGGAAAATTAATCCGACGCAATGTGATTTTGTAAAAGCCTTATCAATGCAGGTAATCGGAAACGATACGACGATATCGCTATGTGCCATGAACGGGAATTTTTCTTTGAACGTCTATCGGCCTCTGATTTTGCAGGCCCTTATGCAGTCGATCGATCTATTGGCAAAAGGGACATCTTCTTTTACCGTTCATTGTCTTAATGGGATCAAGCCTAATTTCTCTCAGATCGAAAAACATTTGAAAGAATCCTATGTCGAGGGTGTTTTGCTCAATGAGAGGGTAGGTTATGACAAAGCTTCTCTTAATGTAAGAAAAGCTCTGAAAAACAATCGGCTACTGTAAGATATTCTGCGGCCCCCAAGCTTCCGGAAAAAGGTCTTTTAGGTCATATACTTTTTTAAAAGAGCCTGTTTCATTGACCATGATCACTTTCATATTGGGGTTAAATTCATTTAATACCTGTCTGCAGGCTCCGCAGATAGCGCCTCCGCCTTTATTAATGACCGCAATAGCTTCGATATTGGCATCATTATTGGAAACGGCATTGAACATGGCAATCTGAGCGGCGCAGCAGCTTAAACCGAGGCTGGCATTTTCAACATTGACACCCGTATAAATTTTTTTGTTAACGCTTCTGGCAGCAGCCCCCTGGCGATAGTGCGAGTAAGGACAATAGGAATTAGACCGGACGGCTTGTGCGGCAGCAATCAGGTCCTTTTCTTCTTTGCTGATATTTTCCATAGCTTCTCGTTTGGCAGGAGGCGTCTTAGCAATTAAAGAGTCTTCTTTTGCTAATAGCGGAGAAGAAAGCAGCAGTAATAAATAAAAGATCTTTTTCATTAGAAGCTCCTTTTTTTTTCTTTTTGTTTATATTATAAAACTTATTTGAAAAACAACCGCCTTTTTTTGAGATAAAAGAAATGATATGTTTTGCAAATTATGAAAAAAAAACTTATCTTTTTTTCTTTTGCAAGGAGAATTTATGCCAAAATTTACCTCTAAGTCTCTAGCGGGCTTTATCGATCATACGCTATTGAAAAAAGATCTGAAAAAAGAGGATATTTACAAAATCTGTATGGAAGCGGTGAAATACGGTTTTTATGGTGTCTGTATCTATTCGGAATATATTTCATGGGCAAAAGAGATATTAGCTGATCAAAAACCGATAATTATAGCAGTGATTGATTTTCCTGAAGGAAAGGCGCCTTTAGAGGAAAAAATGAAAGAGGGAAAAGAAGCGGTTGCGTCAGGCGCTCAAGAGCTGGACATGGTCTTGAATAGAGATCTTTTAAAACAAAGAGAACTGCAGAAACTCTACCAGGAAATATCTGCAGTCGTTAATGCGGCGCAAGTGCCTGTTAAAGTGATTATAGAAACATGTGCATTGACAGATGAAGAAAAAATAATGGCCTGTGCAATCGCAAAGGCGGCAGGGGCTTTATTTGTAAAAACTTCAACAGGAATGAAAGAAGGCGGGGCTACAGCCGTGGATGTCCGTTTAATGAAAAATGCCGTAGGCATTACCGGCAAAGTTAAAGCAAGCGGAAAAATTCGCGATCTTAAGACAGCCCTGTCCATGATAGAAGCAGGGGCTGACCGAATAGGGACCTCTTCTTCTGTTGGCATCATGGAAGAATTTCTCTATTGATCAAAACGTTCTTTAGGACTAAAAAAGAAGTAATTCAAAAAATTTTCTGGAGCTAAGTTTCATGAACAATCGTAAGGGGTGGGCCGTCACTTTAGTTGGCGCGTTATTTTTCTTTTATGCCTTTCTGCAGGCTAATCTCATGTCGTCTTTACTTGATGCCATTAACAACCATTTTAAAATTGGCCCTAAGGAGATCGGTTTATTATCGAGCATTTATTTTTATGCCAATGTGATATGTATTATTCCGGCAGGTCTTTTATTGGATAGGTTTTCTATACGAAAGCTGATGTCGGTCAACATGATGCTAGTCATTCTTGGAACGCTTCTTTTTGCTTTTGCCGACAATTTATTTATTGCAGGACTAGGCAGGTTTTTATGCGGTGTAACAATGGCTTTTGGTTTGATCATCTGTCTAAAATTAGCTTCTTTGTGCCTGCCTTCGAAAAATATGGCTTTAGCCAGCTCTCTAATTGTAACGATAGGCATGCTGGGCGCTGTCGTTGCGCAAACGCCCTTAGCTTTTTTGGTCTCTTATTATGGATGGAGGTCTGCGCTGCTTTTTGTTGCTGCTTTGGGAATTGTGATCATGGTTGTTTTATGGTCAGTCATTCGTCAGCCGGAAGAAAAACAACAGCAGGCCGATGCTAATATTCTAGGCAGTTTATGGAAGGTGATTAAAGAAAAACAGAATTGGACAAGCGGTCTTTTTATCAGTCTGGTCAATCTTCCCATTGCTATTTTCGGCGCACTTTTCGGCGTATCCTTTCTTACAGCAATCTATAAAATTTCACCTATGCAGGGAGCCTCAATTACATCTATGCTTTTTTGGGGGATGATTTTCGCCTCTCCTTTATTTGGATGGCTTTCCGATGTTATGCGTAGAAGAAAAATCCTGATGTTTATCGGGGGGATATTATGTTTGTTCTTTATGATATTAGCTCTATATTCCAATAATCTCGGAACGGCAGGGCTGCATATTCTTTTCTTTTTAATCGGATTTACCAGCGCATCGCAAGTGATCGGCTATCCGGTAATTGCAGAAAGCAATCCTCCGCAAACAACCGGAACGGGATTAAGCCTTGCCGCGATTTTGATTATGGGATTAGGCTTTGGAATAGGGCATCCTGTGGTTGGCGCTCTTTTAGACTGGAATTTAAAAGTTGCTGCAAATACGCCCGCTTTAGCCTATCATAATACGTTTATACTTGTTCCAATCGGCATTGCTATTGGAATTGTCATGCTGTTATTTATGAAAGAAACATACTGCAGCCCTATCTATCAAAAAAATAAATAGCATGATTGTTAAAAATATGAAATAATTGCAAAGGGACTGCTCTTATTCAAAGGGGACTTACTTATGGAACCGTTACATCTTGGAATGGTTATTATTTTTCTCATTGGTTATTCAGCCATCATTTTAGAGTATTATATCAAGATCAACAAGACAGCTGTTGCTACTATTATGGCTGTCGGCACATGGTCTTTATTATTTCTTAAACCGCCGGAAGGGCCGGAGCCGGGGCTTAGTCTTTTAAATTATCATTTAGGCAGCGTCTCACAGATTGTCTTCTTTTTATTGGGAGCGATGACCCTTGTTGAGCTGATCGATGCGCACAAGGGCTTTAAAATGATCACTGACATTATTCATACACGGTCGAAAAGAAAGATGCTGTGGATCATCGGCATTTCCGTTTTTTTTCTGTCGGCTATTTTAGATAACCTGACAACAACGATTGTGATGATATCGATGCTGCGTAAACTGATAGAAGATCAGAAAGAACGCTGGCTGATCGGTGCGACAATTGTTATAGCTGCCAATGCCGGGGGTGCATGGACGCCTATTGGCGATGTGACCACAACGATGCTATGGATACAGGGACATATTTCCTCAGCGATTGTTATCAAACAGCTGTTTTTGCCCAGTTTATTTTCTTTGGTAGTCTGTTTATGCATGCTCTCTTTTCAGATGAAAGGAAACTATTCGGAAGCGTTTATGATCAAGGGAAGGCAGGAGAAAGCCGAGCCCGGAGCAACGCTTGTTTTTTTACTAGGAATTTTGTCTTTGGTTTTAGTTCCCGTTATTCGGGCTTTGACAGGACTGCCTCCTTTTATGGGCATCTTTATCGGATTAGGCATCCTTTGGCTGGTTACCGATATTATGCACCGTAAGCATGAGGAGCGCAAACATTTGCGCGTACCTTTTGTTTTAACCCGCATCGATATTACCGGCGTATTATTCTTCTTGGGCATTCTGCTGTGTATTAATTCTCTAGAAATGGCAGGAATTTTAAAGAGTCTGGCCAACTGGATCGATATCTATATTACCAATAAAGCGATGATAGCGGTTGTTATCGGTCTGTTTTCTTCTGTCGTGGATAACGTTCCGTTAGTTGCTGCCTGCATGGGGATGTATGATCTGCAGAGCTACCCTATGGATGCGCCTGTATGGCAGATGATCGCTTATACCGCAGGAACAGGCGGCAGTATTATGATCATTGGATCAGCAGCAGGTATTGCTCTGATGGGGATCGAGAAAATAGATTTTATCTGGTATTTGAAAAAAGTATCTTTTATTGCGCTGGTAGGATTTTTTGCAGGTATGGGGCTATATCTTCTTCTTAACGCGTTTTGAGCGGCTTTTAAATGCCCAGTTACAAAAATCGCGGAAGACAATTAAGATGATCATTGCCGTCATGATGGCAATGGGTGTTTTCCATGACCATGGATCGATTAAGAAGCCGATGGCGATACCGGCAGAGGGAGCATGCTCGATATCCAGGCGCAGTTCGATAAAGATCATCAGGCCGACGGCGACGGCAGTCATGGTGGCGATGGGATAAGGAATAGATTTTATCAAATCTAATTGCGAAAGAAGAGAAAATAGAATTCCAATGATAACGGCTGTCAGGTAACTGAAGAACAGGTTTTTAGAACGTCCAGTTGTAATTTGCGGAATGGCAAAAGCGGCAAAGCAGCTGGATCCTAAAGCGGCGAAATGCACTCTCTCATACGGAAAAAAAATAAATAATAGAGCGATAAAAATAATCGCCTTGACCGAACTGATCAGGATATGCTTATATCGTATGCTCGATACATGAATTTTTGTTTCCATATGAGCCAGTCTCCTTCAAGCGCAATATGGAATTTTTTTTAATTATTGTAAAGCCCGCCGTGTGATCCAGAATAGGACAGGGCTTTTTTTACGGTTGAGCCATTGGTGATGGCAGACTTCCCACTTAGAAGCGTCAAGAGTTTTTAAGTATTTTTCAACAGCGGCCAGCTCTTTTTCACCCTCTTCATGTCCGGGATAGCACATGATGCTAACGGCCCCTCTTGCATGTAGAATAGCAAATGCCTTTTGCAGGCTTTTGAGAGTGCTCTCGCATGTAGTTGTAGTCATTTTATCGGATTTGGGAAGATATCCAAGGTTATAGACGATTAAGTGCGGGCTGCAGTCCACTTCTTCAAAGTCCTCATGGGACTTGTGAAAAAAAAGAGCTCTTGCAAGAAGTTCTTTTTCCAAATTATTTTCCAAAAGATAACGGGTATTTGCAATCGCCTGTTTCTGGATGTCGTATAAGAAAAGAAAGCCTTCGGTTTTTGTTAAGATATGTTTGGCTAAAAAAATGCTGTCGAAGCCATTGCCGCAGGTAGCGTCGATGACGATATCTCCTTTTTTTAGGAAGCTTTTCCAATAATTTTGCGCTAGCTGCAAATGGACGGACCGTTTCATAAAAGACATTGCCAAACGTTTTTTTTAGCGATATTATAAAAGAAAAACAATTATTTATGAAGACAGATATTCTAATAATCGGATCAGGGCTTGCTTCTTTAGTATGCGCCCTGGAGCTTTCAGAAAAACCCATAAAAATTTTATTGGCAACAGCGGCGGAAGATA
>CAZULH010000038.1:0-9513 GCA_964621105.1 uncultured bacterium | reverse complement strand
CGTTATCTATATCGATGACTGTTCGATCGATAAGACTCATGAAAAGGTAAAAGAATATCTGCAAAAGCATGATGCAAAAAACAGGGTCACGCTGATTCATAATGAAAAAAATTACGGGCCCCTGGCCAATATCTTCAAAGCTGCGCAGCTTTGCGATGATCAGGAGATAGTTGTTATTGTTGATGGAGATGACTGGCTTGATCATGCGCAGGTATTGCAAAGGCTCAATCAGGCTTATGCCAACCCTCATGTCTGGCTTACCTATGGCAGCTATATCGATTTTCCTTCAAAAGAAAAAGGAATCAGCCGGCCCTATTCAAAGAAAATCCTAAAAACGCGGGGAGGCTTCCGTAACTATGATTTTTTAGCCTCGCATCTGCGAACATTTTATGCTGCGTTGTTTAAAAAGATCAAAATTAAAGATTTTTTCTTCGAAGGAAAAATTTTGCCGATGAGCGGTGATTTTGCTTCCATGATTCCTATGCTGGAAATGGCAGGGGACAACTTTCTTTATATCCCCGATGCATTATATGTTCATAATCGTATCAACCCCATTTCTGAAGGTAAAAGGGATAGAAGATTACAGGTCGCTTGTGAAAAACATGTTCGCTCGCTTTCCAAATATGCCCCGGTTAAAAAGCTTTTTCATAAAGAACCCAAAAGAACGGCCGATCTTGTTGTTTTCTCTTATGACCGTCCCATGCAGCTGTATGCTTTTTTAGAATCTGTTTTTTATCATGTCAGAGGAATCGATACTATCAGTGTTATTTACAAAAGCAGCGATCTGTCTTTTGAGAGAGGCTATGATAAAGTAAAAGAAGCTTTTCCTCATGCTGTCTATTATCGGCAGAGCTCTTCGAAAAATGATTTTAAGCATTTTCTTATCAAGGCTCTGAAAGCTCCGAGCAGCCCTTATGTTCTTTTTGCTGTCGACGATATGATTGTTAAAGATCGGGTGCCGGTAGAAAAATGTATACGGATTTTGGAAAATACCAGGGCCTATTCGTTCCATCTTCGCTTAGGCTTTAATACGACCTATTCCTATCCTTATGAGCGCTATAGCGGCCTTCCTTATCTTTTACCTGTATGCGAGGATGTTTATGCATGGCAGTTTGAGGCAGGAAAAGATGATTGGAATTTCCCTAATACGGTAGATATGTCCCTATATCGAAAAAAAGATCTTTTTAGTCAGTTTCTCGATTTGGATTTTTCTAATCCCAATTCGCTGGAAGGCGAATGGGCAGCTAAAGCGCACTGCAGAAAAATAGGTCTCTGTTTTGCTCGTTCTAAAGTTGTGAATATTCCTTTAAATGTTGTGACCCATTCCGTTAGCAACCGGAACATGAATTTTCTTTCTAAAGAAGAACTTTTAAACAAATTTGAAGAAGGCTATAAAATTGCTATTTCACCATTGGAGAAAATCAATAATGAATCGGCTCATTATGACTATCAGCCGCAGTTTATTTTGCGTTAAATGGCTGCTTTTTATCTCTCTAGCAGGACTGGGTGCTAAAGAACCTTTTATTTCCGTTGATTTTGAAAGCCTGGAAGGAAAAGGCTCAGTTGCATGGTCGCATGTGAGGGAAGAAGAAGATTTTCTTCAGGTACGCTTTTATGAGAGCTTGTATGAGAAAAATAAATGGCTGCAGTTTGCGGGTAAAAATGATTACCGTATTCCAAAAATTGTGCACTTTATCTGGATAGGCCCCCGCTGTTTTCCAAGAGAATCAATAGAAAATATCCGTACATGGCTGGCCAATCATCCTGACTGGACCTTTTATTTTTGGACGGACCGCGAGCGTCCCGCTCCCTGCAGGCAGATGCAGGTATTGTTTGTGCAGGACTTACAATGGAAAAAACTAAAAACGATCTATGACGAATCATCTAACTGGAGCCAGAAAGCAGATATATTAACGTATGAAATTCTCTATCAGTATGGGGGGATTTATTCTGATCATGATGCCAACAGCCTGCGGTCTTTTGATAATTTAAACCGCTCCTATGATTTTTACGGCTGTCTGGAAGTGCCCCAGGAAAGAATAGCTGACTTTACTTTAGCTGTCGGCCATGGCCTTATGGGCGCTAAGCCCTATCATCCGGTTATTGAAAAAACAATCGATATTCTTCTTGATAGGTGGGAAGAGGTGATGCGAAAATATCCGGAAAAATCGCAGGATCACAATATCAAAAAGATTATGGAAGGATCGTATATCGCGCTGACTTATGCAGCGCAATCAGCCCTTTGTAAAAATCATAATCAGGACATTATCTTCCCTGCCAGTTATTTTTTTGCCAAAGACACACTTGAGCCTATTTACTCCAAACATTTTTTTGCAGGGACATGGGTGGATAATAAAAAGAAAAAAAATACGGAAAATTATCTTCGTGATACTTTGAGCATGGTCATAAAAAAAATGCATGTTGTCAGCTTTATGCAGTATATGCTTCTGGGAGTATTGGGAGTTATTTTTGTAAACCTTATGAGAAAAAAAAGATGAGACATTGGGTTATACTGCTGGCTGTTTATAGTTTTTCGCTGTTTTCTTATGAAAATCAGATAAAAACAAAAGAAGACAAAGAAAAACATACCTTTTTTCTATCTCACTGCAATAAAGAGCAAAAAGTGCTGCTTAAAGAAGAAAGGATCCCTCGCATTATTCATTTTATATGGCTGGGGCCAAAAAAAATCTCCTCTAGCATGAAAAGCAATATCTCTTCGTGGATAAAGCTGCATCCTTCTTATTGTATAAAGTTATGGACGGACTATCCAAGAGAAAATGTCCATAAAAGCCTTCTTGTTGAGCAGGTGGATGAAAATGCGCTTTTTTTAAGAAACCTTTACAAAGATACGCTTAATTATGTCGAAAAAGAAGATCTTCTTCGTTTGGAAATTCTAAAAAAAGAAGGGGGAATCTGCGTTGATCCGAATATTGCCTGTCTGCAGTCTATGGAGGCTTTAATAGAAAAAAGCTCCTTTTTAGCCGCTATGGCCCCTGTTCATGATAGTATCGGCGGCTCTTCTGTTATGTTGTCCAATGCCCTTATAGCAGCAAAACAGTCGCATCCGATCATTATGAAAACGATTGATAACGTTTCTTCTCGGTGGAAAAAAACAGCTATGCATTTCCCTCTAGATGATCATGAATCTATGTTATATAGGGCCTATTATCGTCTCTATGACCCTTTAGAAGCTGCTGTTATGGATAAGATCTCTGCTAACGATCATCTTCTTGCTGAAAGTTTTTTTTATGCGAATTTATTGGGAAAATATACTCATCTAAGCCATTGGATGAAGTTTAAGCCTTCGGAAAAAGATAAACTGGATAAAAATATTTATCAGCTAAAACAAAATGTCTCAAAACAAATGGTGATCACCGGTTTGCTATTTTTATTTTCTTTGCTTGTCGCTTTGCAGGTATTATTGAAAATACGCCGAACCTGAATTTTTAATAGTCTCATTTGCATTTTTAATAACAGGTCCTTTTTGCACGGCAAATTGATGAGTCCTTGTTTGCATTCTATTATTGATGTTGGCAAAGACGGCTGTTTGCAGACCTTTTATTGTTTGCGCCTGATCTTTTACTGTGTCTAGTTTCTCTTTGTTGGTGTTTTCGTTTGCGGGCCTTGGCTTGTTTGAATCTTCAATACGGGTCATAAAACCTCCAAAATATCGAAAGCAGTTTATTCTGCCCCCTATCGGAAGTTTATAAAAAAATATTTGAATTTTGGCAAATAAAATCTTTAAAAAATATTAATGTTTCTTTTGATGAGAGGAAATAGCTTTTTTTGCTACTTTAGCCGTTTTTTTTGCTATCGGCGGAGCCTCTTTTGTTATTTTTCTGTGACGGTTGCTGTAGCCGGCAACCTGATTGGCAAGGGCCCGAACAGATGGAGGCCCGAATTCATTGGGAATTTGTGTCATAATGCCCATTTTGTTTTTATAATTTAATTTTATAATTAATATTTGAAATTAGCAATATAATTATATATTTATTATTGTCTTTTTAATGCTACTATTAACTTATAGACTTGATTTATTAACACGATTAATTAATCCGCATGTTTTTAATAATGATAGGTTTAATTATGTTTGGCTGTGAGAGGGGCAAGAAAAGGGGTGGCTCAAAATTCCAATCAGGGTAAAATACTGAGTTTTAACTAATGATAGTAAGGATTATGCGAAATTTTATTATGATTCTATTTTGCTGGATAGCCAGAATTGCTCTTTCACTTCGGTATCGGATACGGGTAAAGGGAAAACATCTCTTGTCAAAGAAAAATCTCAATAAGAAAGGAGGGGTGCTTTTTCTGCCTAACCATCCCGCTCAGATCGATCCTATTCTTTTAACACTGATTTTATGGCCAAA
The DNA here is from genome assembly GCA_964621105.1 of uncultured bacterium. GTDB lineage: Bacteria > Chlamydiota > Chlamydiia > Chlamydiales > SM23-39 > CAZULH01. Next base: position 5,146 of record CAZULH010000038.1, on the reverse strand, counting down.
ATTTAAAACTCATCCTTTGGCTGTGGAATATATGTACCGTCTGCCTCTTGTTCATGTATTAATGAAACTGATCGGCGCTTTATCCATACCCAACCTGGAAACATCTTTAAATGAACTTAAGTTAAAGAGGGTCAATGAGGTTTTCGATATTATTGCTACAGGCTTAAAAAATAAACAAAACTTTTTGCTCTATCCCTCAGCTCGGCTTAAGCATAGCGGAAAAGAGATCCTCGGGGGGGCGTCGGGCACCTATCATATTTTAAAGGAAGCTCCTGATACCAATGTCGTGTTAATTCGGACTGTGGGTTTATGGGGAAGCTCTTTTTCCAGGGCTATAGAAAAAAAGTCCCCCAATTTTTTACGGCAGATCTTCAGCGGCTGTAAAAGGATACTGTTTAACGGGATCTTTTTTATGCCCAGAAGAAGAGTGACGATCGAAATTATGCCGGCGCCGGAAGAGCTTTCTACCGATGTTACCCGGTTGGAGTTCAACCGCTACCTTGAGCAATGGTATAATCAGTATCCCTTTGAAGGGAAAATTGTCGGTGTTGAGCCGATGAAGCTGGTGCCGTATTATTTCTGGAGTAAAAAACTGCCGCAGGTTAAAGAGATTAATTTGGATAAAGCTTTTGATCCGGCCGATGCCCATCCCTATACGCCTGTTGAAAAAGAGATTGTTGATGAAATCGCCAAGCTCTCTCATTTTCAGGCGCATGAGATCCAGCCGAAAATGGAGCTGGCCACAGATTTGGGACTGGATTCTTTGGATTTGACCGAAGTGATCAGTTTTTTAACCGTTCATTATGATGTAGAGGAAATCCATCCTGAAGATGTCGAAACCATTCAGGATCTTTTTGATATCGTTGATGGGAAGAAAAAAGCAAAACAGACCAAACAGGAAGGAAGGCACTATACCTGGCCGGAAGAAGAAAAAAGAAAACCTCCGGAACTGCCGATAGGCAAAACAATTCCGGAAGCCTTTTTTAATATCTGCGACCGCATGAAAAAAGCCTATGCCTGTGCCGATGATATGATGGGGCCTCTTACTTACGAAAGGCTAAAGCTTACAGCCATATTGCTGGCCAAAGAAATCCAAAAAATGCCAAATAAGCATATCGGCGTATTGCTGCCGGCCTCGGTCGGCGCTTATGTTGTTACGCTAGCGATCCTGCTGGCTGACAAAATTCCTGTTATGCTCAACTGGACCCTGGGGTCGAGATTTTTAGACCATATGGTCAAGGTGACGGATACAAAGGTCGTTATCTCTTCCTGGAAGTTTATGGAAAAGCTGACCAATGTCCAGTTCGGAAGCCTGACCGATAAAATACTGTTAATGGAAGATCTCAAGAAGAAAATTTCTACTTATAAAAAAGTTAAAGCGCTGGTTCTTTCGAAAAAGAAAGCTAAAAGCCTTCTGAAACATTTTTCTCTTCAGGATAAAGACGAGAATGAACCTGCTGTTGTTTTGTTTACCTCCGGCACCGAGGCTGAGCCTAAGGGCGTTCCTCTTTCCCATAAGAACATATTGACTAATCAGCGTTCTTCCATGCAGTGTATTGATTTAACTCAAAAAGACCGTATGTATGGCGTTCTGCCGCCTTTTCATTCGTTTGGTTTTTCCGTTACAGGCCTTTTCCCTATATTATGCGGAATGGGCGTTGTTTTTTACCCTGATCCTACCGACAGCTATGCCTTGGCAGAAGGTGTCGGAAGATGGAAAATAACGATGATATGTTTGGCCCCAAGCTTTTTAAAAGGCGTTCTTTTTGCTGCAAAAAACAATGAGCTGCAGACTGTGCGCCTGTTTGTAACGGGAGCGGAAAAAACTCCTCAGGAGCTTTTTGAAAAAGTGAGAAACTTGCAAAACGGCAGTCATTTGATAGAAGGGTACGGGATCACCGAATGCGCCCCTATTATCAGTTTGAACCGTCCCAACCTTCCTAAAAAAGGGGTAGGGCAGGTCCTGCCGCAGATTCAGGTTAAAATGGTAGATCCGGAAACGCATAAGCCCGTTCCAAAAGGTCATGAAGGCGAGATATGCGTCCACGGTCCTAATATCTTTAGCGGCTATCTGGCTTCGGATAAAGATCCGTTTATTACGATTGATTCGAAAAAATGGTACTGCACGGGAGATTTAGGATATATCGATGAAAAAGGGTATTTAACCCTGTCCGGGAGGCTGAAGCGATTTACCAAGATCGGAGGCGAGATGGTCAGTTTAGGGGGGCTTGAAGAAGAGCTGATCAAGTATGTGTCAGAAAAGCTTTCTCATCAGCCGGATGGGCCTCTTTTAGCAGTGCTGGCAGATGAAAAAGAGTCCGGAAAAACAAAGCTGATTTTAGTTTCTACTGTTGAGGTCGACAAACAGGAGATCAATGAAATGTTAAAAAATTCCGGATTTAGTAGACTGATTAAAATTGCTCAGGTAAAACAAATCGATGAGATCCCTCTTATGGGAACGGGAAAGGTGGATTATCGGTATTTACAAAGCTGGATAGAATAAATGGATATATATTTATACAATACGCATTCTCGAAAAAAAGAAAAGCTGTTAGCTAAAGACAATCTTGTAAAAATGTATACCTGCGGGCCTACCGTCTATAACTTTGCCCATATTGGAAATTTTCGAACATACGTTTTTGAGGACCTTCTGCGCCGTTTTTTGCAATATATGGGCTTTGGTATCAATCAGGTGATGAATATCACCGACGTGGATGATAAAACAATCAAAGGGGCAATTGAAAATAGGCAGCCGCTTAAGGAATATACGCAAACATTTAAAAATGCCTTTTTTGAAGATATTGAAACGCTACATATCGAAAAAGTCGAACATTATCCGGAAGCGACGGCCTATATTCAGGAAATGATCAAAATTATCGAAGGCCTATTAAAAAATAAACACGCCTATATCGGTCAGGATAAAAGCATTTATTTTTCCATTGCTTCATATCCTTCTTATGGAAAACTTTCCCATCTTAAGCAGAAAGATCTGAAAACAGGCGCTTCCAATCGTATTTCTGATGAATATGATAAAGAAAATGCCTCGGATTTTGTTTTATGGAAAGCTTATGATGAAAAAAGGGACGGAGATATTTTCTGGGAAAGCCCTTTTGGAAAAGGTCGTCCGGGATGGCATATTGAATGCTCTGCCATGGCTATGGCCATATTAGGGCAGACAATCGATATTCATTGCGGAGGAATCGACAATATTTTCCCTCATCATGAAAATGAGATCGCTCAGTCGGAATGTTATTCGAAAAAAACTTTTGTCCATTACTGGCTGCATGCAGCGCATCTGGTTGTGGATAATAAAAAAATGTCCAAAAGCCTCAATAATTTTTATACTCTTCGCGATCTATTGCAAAAAGGCTATAGCGGCACGCAGATCCGTTATATGCTTTTGCAAACGCATTATCGCATGTCTCTTAATTTTACCTTTCAGGAGCTTGATGCCGTTAAAGCTTCTCTGCAGAGGCTCAATGACTGCATAGCAAGGCTGCAGAAAATAGAGATGGTTTCTGCTTATTCGGTTAAAAAAGATATTAAAGAAGCGGAAAAAGAGTTTCAAAAAGCCTTATGCGATGATTTAAATATTTCCCAGGGGTTAGCGGTTATTTTTACGTTCGTTCGTTTGGTCAATACATTATGCGACGAAGAAAAAATCGGTACGGACCAGGCGAGGGAAGTTATAGATTTTTTTATGCGGCTTGATCAGGTGCTAGGAGTCATGACATTTGAAAATACGCTGCAGGTTCCTTTTGAAATTCATGAAGCTTTGCAAAAAAGACAAAAGGCAAGAGCAGATAAAAATTTTTCCAAGGCAGATGAACTGCGCGATTTCATCCAGTCAAAAGGATATGTGATCGAGGACACTCCAAATGGAGCTATAGTAAAAAAGAGGTAAGTATGGCGAAAACAAAAGAAGAAAAATTTTTACTTAAGACCTATGAAATGACAAAACAGAATGAAGACGTTGTCGATGGGTATGAAGTCGGTTTGGCTGTGGGATGTAATACAAAAGCAACTACTAATATTATGCGGATTCTTCAGCAGTCAAATTTTATAAAAAAAATTGAAGATTCCATGATCTTTTTGACGAATAATGGAATGGATCTTGTAAAAAACCTTCTTGAATAGTCTTAAAATTCTTTTGATGCGGATTGCGTATAGGCTCGAATGCATCGAGATATATCGATAGTTTTTTTGACTGCTGCCCCTAGGGTAAGCAGCTCTGCTAAAAGCATTAAAAAAGCGCCACCTATCAATTTGTTGGAATATCCATTATAAGCCCAAGAAAGAAACTGCAGGTTGGCAAAAGTCATGCCCGCCAGTATTCCTATGTTTAAAGCGCCGCCGAGAACACCTATTCCGACCTTTTGCAGGGTGGTCAGACGCTGTTGCTGGTGCGTTGATTTATTGAAATATGGATCTGGGTTGATATCGCCGTTAATAGTTGTTTTCATTATTATACGTTTTTTTATTAAAACATAATTATAGCATAATTAATAATAACTTATAATTAATAAAAAATATTTTAACACTGCCTAGTTATCTTGTTGATATATAAGAAGAAATAAAACTACGCCATAGATAGAGATAGAAGAAGTAAAAACTTTTCTTGAATAAACCAAGAATTTCTTTAATTCTAATTTGTGGAAGATGGTTTAGAAAAAAAGGCCATATTAATAATTTTTAAAATATACAGGAATGCCAGCAACTCTCCAACAGTTATTGTTACAACAGCGGCGCTTAGTAGAAATTTGTTAGAATAACCGTTATTGCAGGCCCAGATAATAAATTGCCAGTTACTAAAGACTATGGCAGCTACCATTCCTACTCCTGCTGCGATTCCAAGAACGCCTATTCCAACTTTTTGCCAAGTGCTCAAGGTTCGTTGTTGCGGCTGCATTGACTCTGAAAATGGGTCTGTATTTATACTCATAAAACATCAATCATTTGATAATTAAGATATAATTGTAACGGAATTAACCGTTATATACAGCTGGTAAAAAATATTTCAATATTATTTACTGTCCTCCTGTCGCATAAGGGGGAAAAATAATACGTCGCGGATAGAAACGGAAGATGTGAAAAACATGACCAGCCGGTCAATCCCCAGGCCGAACCCTCCGGCAGGGGGCATGCC
>CAZULH010000037.1:0-9645 GCA_964621105.1 uncultured bacterium | reverse complement strand
GAGAAGTATTATAGCAATACATGTAACTAATCTAGCGGTAGATATAAGGATTTTTAAAGAATCGGTAGGATCTTTTTTTTGTGACGCCTCTCGATACTTTTTTATTTTCTCATAAGACATCCAATCAGATACAAGACCATATGACCAAGTTGCTGGAAGTGTTGATGAGCTCATATAGCGCCCCTCCCTATTGTAAAAATTGTAAATAAAGTTTTTAATTGATAGCACAAATCTTAGGATTTGATCAATAGATTGATGCAATTTTTTTTAGATGCTATAGTTTAGAAATATGATAAAACAGTTTTACCAAGATCAGCAAATGCGTCTTTTTATAAAGAAGGATGCAGCGCAAAATCCGATAGAAAAATGGTTTGGCTATGGGTATAAATCCAAGAATAATATTTTGCACCTTGCTCTTTTATATAACTAAAAAAAACTTCTAGATCGTTTATCTCTTTTTACCAGGCTCCTAGATCAGGAAAATAATGAAGGCCTGACCCCTCGCATGCTGCAGAAATATTTGTCGTATGACGGAGATCTTCACGAAAAAACAATGATAGAGATCGAAAAAAACGAAAAAAGAGAAAAAATCAGTCTTTCTGCTTTTGAAGAGTTAATGGAGATTACTTATCTTCATCAGCTGGCCTTCGCTGATGAAAAAGTTCTTCGATGGGTTATTCAAAAAAGCAAAAAGGCGGCGCAGACCCATTGGATCAGCCCGAAACAGAAATGGTTGGGCGCTTATCATGAAGAAGATCTTCAAAAAGGTGTGATGGCGGATTTACGCTTAAAATGGATGAATCCCATCAAAGAATTCGGTCTTGTTGCCAATAAGGACCTGAGGATGAATGCTTATATTGGAGAGTATACGGGAACCGTACGGCGTTTTCGTAAAATCAAAGATCAGAAAAATCCTTACTGTTTTGAATATTCTTTAGGAGAAATGAGGACTCCTTTTACCATTGATGCGAGAGAAAAGGGCAATCTCATGCGTTTTATTAATCATAGCTCTTATCCGAATATTGCTCCTGTTTTTATCTATTCAGGAGGCGTTATTCATGTTATTTTTCGTGCAAGCAGACAGATTCGAAAGGATGAAGAGCTAACATATGATTATGGCCCTTATTACTGGGCTCAAAGGGAAGCTCCTATTGAATAAGGTCTGAAGCTTCTTCCGGAAAAAGCCACCATGCAGCAGCATAGGTGAACATCAAAGGGAAAAAACCTGTAAAGATCGTAGCGATAACAACAAGAAGACGGATCATCGTTGAGTCAACAGAGAGATATTTTCCAACTCCTCCGCAGATACCGGCTAGTTTTTTATCATACGGCGTACGATAGAATTTTTCATAGTCGTCTACAATTGTCACATCAGGCTCTTTCGGTATAAGGACCCATCCGACCAGGTAGATTAAAACGAAAGGAAAAACAGCGGTAAGAATCATAAAAAAGATAAAAAGGACACGCAATACATTCGGATCAATACGAAAATAATGGCCTAATCCTCCACAGAGACCTGCTATTTTTCTGTCGGAACGGGAAAGATAGAGCTTTTTCATAAAATATCCTGGTTTTTCTCCCATTTTGTAAATTTCTGTGATAATATGCAAGAATTTGCATAGGAAGGTTTTTATGAGCTACATTATGGGAGTGAACTGTATTCGGGAAGTGCTTTTGCATGCTTCTGATCGAATGATTGAAATTTATCTTTCAGGGAAAGATTTTACCAGCGATAAGAAAAAAGAAATTCTTGCGCTTGCAAAAGAGAAGGGGATAGTCCATCAGCAGATTTCCTTAAAAGCTTTAGAAAGTTTTGTCCATTCAAGCTCTCATCAGGGAATCGTGGCTAAAATCAGGGACCGAAAATATTTTACTATTCCCGAGATCATAAAGAAAAATCAAGACAAGGGCCGCACTTGTTTCTTAATGCTCGACAGTCTTTTCGATCCTCATAATTTCGGCGCTGTTTTAAGGACAGCGGAATGTTTTGGGATCGATGGCGTTATTTTTTCTAAAAACAGAGGAACAGACATTACTCCTGTTGCTGCTAAAGTTAGCTCGGGCGCTTCTGAAATGATTTCTTTGATCAGAGTGTCTAATCTTGCCCAAAGCCTCGCTGCTTTACAGAAAGAAGGGTATGAAGCACTTGTTGCCGACATTGATGAATCTGCTCATAACCTGAATACTTTTGAATTTCCAGAAAAAACACTATTGATTATGGGCTCTGAAGGAACGGGGGTGCAGCCTCTGTTAGTAAAAAAAGCGGATCAGAAAATATACATTCCCATGAAAGGCAGGATTGATTCATTGAACGTTTCTCAAGCGGCGGCAGTTATTCTAAGCCGATGGGCGCAGATCTAAAAAGAAGGCCATTCCAGCTCCATTGTATCAATCCCTTGGTCTGATAGCCACATATCCAGGCGTTTTTCCACGTTTTCTGCATTAATTACGATAGCCGGCAGCTCTTCAATCAACTCGGTTGCTGATGCTTCATCCAATAGATCGACAATTTCGTTATAAACAGCTGCGCTTTCATCAGGCATTCCTTCTTCCGTATACGGATTTACGGCAAGCCGCAGTTTTTCTAAATTATCGATAACCTGCTGTTTAACTTGCATAAATTTTTGCTTTTGAGGGTCTTTCATAGACAATACCTATCGTTTTCTATAGCTGTTTAAAAGATAAAACCATAAATAGGAAACAAAACTTTCCCAGTTAAGAAACTGATCGACCCGTTCTAATGAATCGCTAATAATCCGATAGGTGATTTTAGAGATGTTCTGCCAGGTAATATTCCAGGTAGATCCGATGCGCATGGCATAGCGGTAATGCTTTTTTACCCGGGCATGAATTTTTTCATTAAATTTTCCTAAGGGATAGATAAAAGTGTTGATTTTAGTCTGAAGCTTGGTTTCCAAAATTTTCTTCGATTCGATGATTTCATGGTCTAAGTCTACGTCCGGCTGCAGAAGATTGATATGGGAATAGGAATGGCTGGCAATGACCACATGCCCGCTGTCTACCATCTCCTTCATCTCTTTCCATGTACAAAAAGGAGCCTTTTCCTTGTAGGTATCGCCTTTCATGGCATCATGATAAGCGACGCTTAAACGGATTTTAGGATCGATTGAAGTATCTTCTAAAATAAATTTGACAGGTACTCCTAATACGGCTTTTATTTTGTATTTTTTCAGCAGGGGAAAGACATAATGATAAAAATCATAATAGGCGTCATCAAAAGTGATGCATACATCCATTTTAAAGAAGCTGATGGGGTCGCCGGGTACGATAATTTTATGATTTTCCGATAAAAACTTCAGATGTCTCTTCATGATCTTATAAGAGGTGGCATATTTGCCTTCATTAACGCGATGATATAGAAAAGTCAGCTGCATTTAGGGTTCTTTATTAAGTTCTTCTAGTTTTAAATATTTATATAATGCCGTATTCGCATTGTATATGGAAATCAAAAAACCTTCTTTTCCTCCAAATATTCCTCTTTTAATAAAATAGCTCTTGCAAAAAGCAAAGACGGCATGGCCGACTGCATTAAAGGGAGAGGTTTTTTTTCTGTGTTGATGTTCTTTTGCAAAAAGAGAGGAGTAAACCTGCATTTTTTTTAAGAAATCATCGATAGAGTCATAGGGGTAGTGATGGATATAGTTTTTCAAATAAACAGCAGACAGGCTTTCAGTATTTAGCCCTTCATGGACAAACTGCTCTTTAAAAGCAGTTGCTCTGCGGTTATATAGCCGAACATGTCTTTCCGGGTGCCAGCCTGAATGAGTGATCCATTTGCCGTTATAATGGTTCTTAAACGGAATGGAATAGATATTGTCTTTTTGTAGATGCAAAGACTGAATTTCCAGGATCAGCTCAGGGGAAAGCTCCTCATCGCTGTCTAATGCCAATATCCAGTCATTAGAAGCTATAGAAGCACCGAAATTGCGCAGCTGTCCAAATCCGATAAACGGTTTGGATACAATATGGGTATTGGAATACGATTTTGCCATGCTTATCGTTTCATCTTCCGAACCCGTATCAATAATGACGATCTCGGAAAAAGAGAGGACGGAATCCAAAGCTCTTTTGATCGTTTTCTGATTGTTTTTTGTTAGGACAACAACGCTAATCATAAGAACGAAGGATAGCAGGAATTTACAAAAAAAAGCGAGGTTTTGTTTCTTAAACTTTGACTATTTCCACTTCCGTATCATCATGGGCAACCCAGCTTTTTACGACTTCAAAACAAGAAGTGTCCTGTTCTTCTGTATGTTGTGTAAGAGTAAGTTTTTTACAAAAAATTGCGCCGTGTTGAGGTTCTGTCACTAGAAGAAGTTTGCCAATTGATAGGTGTGAGGTAGAAATAGTTATTTGATTAGGCGCAAAAATGCGTACTGGAACGGAAGAATCAGTCTTTTCTGCTCCAATTTCGATAATGTTTTTTGCTACTAGATTAACCAAGGGAGCAGCAATACAGGCAGGAGCCACATGTCTCATTGTAGCGCTATGTAGAAATATAATATTTCTTGATCCAAAAAAACCTCTATTAGACATGTCTTTTTTTATAAAAGCTGTTAAACTATAGTCTCCAAAGACAATGCCTCCGCTATATTGACTCTTTAATTGATCAATTGCCTGGTTAACTGTTAATCCGCTCATTTTACCCTCTTTTTTTAGTTTTTAAAGGCAGTATTATAGTCATGAATGTAAAAAAGAACCAATTAAAAAAAAGATTACAACTTTAATAAAAGTTTTAATAATAAATAAAAATAAGGCTTTTAATGCAAAAGAAAGTCATCTGTAGTATAAGCAAGGACAGCAAGAGAATAATTAGATAGAGCTTATGGGCAAGAATTATACTTCCAGTGTTAAAAAAATATATGATCCGATCTTCGGGTTTATCTCTTTTGATGAATTTGAAAAGATGATTATCGATTCACGTCCTTTTCAGCGGCTGCACTATCTCCGTCAGCTAGGAATAGCCTACTATGTTTATCCTAGCGCTACACATACCCGTTTTGAGCATTCGATAGGAGTGATGCAGCTGGCAGGAAAAATCTTTAAAAGGATATGCCAAACGGTTTCTCCTGATCTTTATGAACATATCCCCAGAAAGGGCTCTATTGAATATCGTTATTGGCTGAAGGTTATTCGGCTGGCCGCTTTATGCCATGATTTAGGACATATTCCTTTTTCGGCGGCTTCTGAGAAAACCTTTCTTCCGGAAGGACATGAAGAATGGCAATACAAACTTTTGAACAGTAGTCATTTTGATGTGTTATGGGACAAACTTTCCAAACAGCCGGGATTTGAAAAAAAAGTCATCGGAAGAGATATTAAAGAAGATATTATTAAAACAGCGATCAATTGCCAGAAGCTTGTTGAAATAAAGAAAAGGTAACTTATACCCCTTGGGAAAAGATCTGTAATGAAATCATCAACGGGAATTTTTTCGGAGCCAATCATATCGATTATCTCTTGAGGGATTCTAGATTTACAGGAATTGTAAGCGGACAGCTAGACTATCTTCAGCTTTTAGAGATGCTGAGGGTGCTTCCTTCTGTTGAGGGAAAGCACGATTTGACTTTAGGGATCGATGAAAAAGGCATAGAATCTTGCGAAGCTCTACTATTGGAACATTATTTCATGCATAAAAAGGTCTATCAGCATGCTTCCGTTAAGGCCTATAACCTTCATTTGAAAAACTTTCTTATCGATTTGTTCTCTAATAATAAGAGCCCTTTTGAAAGTATAGATTCTTTTTTAGACCTGACTGATGCCAATATCATCTATGAGCTCAATAAAGCCGCTTATAAGGAAAAAAAAGCGCATAAGGATGCAATGAGCCTTGTTGATCGCAAAAAGCGATTTAAAGCGGTACTGCTGCCTTCTCAGATTGATGAAAAATTCTTAAAAAATTTCCAAAAACAGCATGCGATTGCTAAAGAGCAGATCTATTTTGATTTTTCCGATCAAGCAGATAAACCGTTTGACTTTTCTTTTCCCGTATCTAAAAAATATGTCTATATCAGAAAAGCGTCGGAATCATCTTCGCTGCTTTCAAAAATTGCCGTTTCTGCATGGAATTGGGTCTATATTGCCCCTGAATACCACATCCTCTTGCTAAAAGCTTTGTATCAATAGGGAAGTTTCATGTGGATTCTGAAAAAACTGTTTAGCTCTTTTAGCCGAAATGAGATTATTTTTCTTGTTTTAAGTATGCTGATGGGGTTTTGCATTTCCTGTGAGTATGGGATTGTCCGCTCTGCCAGCCAATCAATTTTTCTAACCTTTTTTTCTGCCGATGTTCTACCTTATGCCTGGCTGATTTTAGTCCCTTTAAACCTTGTGGTGATTTCACTGTATAATAGGGGACTGTCTTACTATGGGTGCTGGAGAGTTCTTCTTACGGTCATTCTTTTTTCCATAGGTTTTAACATTATTTGTGCATGGAAGATCATGCAGATACCTTATTTAAGCTTTCTGCAGTTTTTATGGAAAGATATCTATATTCTTTTAATGTTTAAACAGTTGTGGTCGATGATTCATTCTACGGTCGATCCTAAAAAGGCCAAATATGTCTACGGGCTTATTTTTGCCTGTGGAGGAGCGGGGTCTATTGCGGGCGGTTTTTTTGCCCATTATTTTGCTAAATCTTTGGGATCCTCTAACCTATTTCTATTTACTCTTTTGTTTTATTCGCTTATCGGGCTGATCTATTATCATGCTTTGCGTTTTAGTCTGCATAAAAGCAACCTGGGGTTTGTTAAGAATTTAAAAGAAGACTCTCCTAATATGAAAGAGGGGTTTTCGATTATTCGAAACTCTAACTACTTGATGGTCATTCTTTTTTTAGTTGTTTTTATGCAGATATCGATTTCTTTAGTCGATTATCAGTTTAACCTCATGCTTTCCAATACGATTACAGACACTGACCTGCGTACCCAGTATATGGGGAAAACCATAGGGATTATTAATACTTTTACCACTATTTTTCAATTGATCGGGGGGTATGTCTTCCTTCGGTTTTTCGGAGTCAAGAAAAGTCACCTTTTTATTCCTGTGTTTTTAGGGATCAATGCTTTAGTCTTGCATGTTTTTCCGATCTTTTCCGTTGCGGTTTACTCTTATATCGCTATAAAAGCCGTCGATTTCTCGATTTTTTCTATCAGCAGGGAAATGCTGTATATTCCGCTGTCGCTGAAAGAAAAATATAAGGCTAAGGCAATTATTGATGTTTTTGTTTATCGCTCTTCTAAAGCGCTGGGGTCGTTTTTTCTGATTTTTTTACAGATATTTGCCAAAAACTCGGTATTTTCTTTAGTCGGCAATGTTTCACTGGCCTTTTTTGTTTTATGGACATTGTTCTCGTATTATGCCTTTAAAAACAAATCGGTTAACGTATTATTAAACCTTGAGTAATTAATTCTATTTTTAAAATTAATTGTTAATTGCTATAATTAAATTAATAGGGAGTAGTTATGAAATATATATTCTGGTCATTTTTAGCTATTGGGATATATGCCTATTTTATGATGACCCATGATGACGTTTCTTCCTATACGCAAAAAACCTATGCTTTCTGCCAAAAGCAGATGGAAGAAAATAAAGTTCAAGTACATGTAAACAAATGGTTTAATGATACTCCTAAAGAAAAAAAAGAACCTGTTAAAAAAAGCCATCGAAGAAGAAGAGCTCATCACTGAGTGATTTTTCGAACTATTCTTTCAAGGTCTTTCTCCTCAGCCCTTACATAATCATGAGTCGATATATAGCCCTCATATTTATTAAAGAATTGATCAATGTGGGCAACAGCGGGCGTCCATTTTTCTGGTGGAGGAGCCCCGTGCAGGGGAAAAAGCTTGGCATGAAGGTGGTTGATGCCTACGCCTTCCAAAACGAAAGCGACCCGATTGACATGGAGCTTTTCTTCTAAAAGCCTGATCACGGATTTGGCTGCTATTAAAAGTTTGCACAAGATTGCTTCGGAATGCTCAAATGCATAACCGGAATAATGTTCCTTGCTAGCTATAGTGGTCTGACCTTCTGTATTGGGAAATATGGATAAAAAGGCAACAAACTCATCATCCTCCCAAATAATATGAGAAGGCTTGGTCTTTTTTACGATCTGACAATAGACGCAGTCCTCTTTTTCAAAAGCCATGAGTTTCTCCTTTTAATTAAAAAAAAGGAGAGTTTTTCACTGCCATTATTTTTCGTCAATAAAGATTTGTTTTTGACTTTTCCAATATTTTTTGCATAAGATGAATATTAAAAAAATGGTACTTAATTTATGAAGCCTATTTTTAAATTGTCCGCGTTAGTTCTTTTTTCGTTTATTACTTCCTGTGCTAATAGCCCGATGGAAACATCGGTTAAATCAGAAGAGAACAGAAAACAGATGTCTTTTTTAAAAAAGGGGATGTCAGAAAAACAAGTCTATGCCCTTATAGGAGAGCCCTATCAAAAAGGGTCTTATCAGCTAGACCAGAATAGCTATGAGGTCTGGTATTATATTACACGTTCCTTTGAGCTGGGCCAAGAGCAGCCCCACATGGACAATTTTACCCCTATTGTATTTCAAAAGGGGAAAATGATAGGTTTCGGGAAAAGATTCTATAATTCGGTGTTCGATGAAAAAATCAGAAGGCTTGCAGAAGAAGAAAGAAAAGAAGCTTATACAGATGATGAAGAAGAATGGCCGCCGGGCGATCATCAAGTTATCCCAATGACACCTTCTGAAGAAGATAAAAAGGCTGCTGAAGATAATCAGACAGATGAAAATCAGCCTGAAGATTTACAGGATGTTTTAGATGGGATCCAAAAAGAAGATCAAAAAGTTCAGCAACAGCAAGGGGAAGAACCTTCTAAAAGAGATCTGACCCCTCAAGAAAAAGAGGCCGTAGAGGAGTTTGTGCAGGACCAGACGCCCCCGCAGCCGGAAGCTAAAAAACCCGATCAAAAAACGCCGTCTCCAGATAAAAAGGCGGTAGAAGGATATATGCAGAACCAGAAACCTTCTCAGCCGGAAAATAAAACGCTTGATCAAACAATGCCTTCAGAGGAAAAAGCGCAAGAGCCTGATACAGACAACGATTCTACGTTTACGCCGGAAGAAGAAGAAGTAATTGAAAAATCTCTAAAAGAATATCAAGACTCAGAATCGGAAAAACCTGTCCAGAAACCTGAGGGAAAACAGGAAGATACCGATAAAAAACAGGAAAACAACCAATCCTATCCATTTTGGGAATAATGCAAAGTTATCGAAAAGAGCTTTTTTTTGAGCTGCCGACAAGAAGGGGGTTTGTTAATATCACCCCCGATGTAATGAAATGTCTGATAGAAAGTGAAATTCAAGAAGGATTTGTTCTCGTCAATGCCATGCATATCACTGCTTCCGTCTTTATTAATGATGATGAAAAAGGTCTTCATCACGATTATGATGTATGGCTGGAAAAATTAGCTCCTCATGAACCTGTTTCTCAATACAAGCATAATGCCTTTGAAGATAATGCCGACGCTCATATGAAAAGACAGATAATGGGAAGAGAGGTTGTGGTTGCTATCACACGAGGCAAACTTGATTTTGGTCCATGGGAACAGATTTTTTATGGAGAATTTGACGGTAAGAGAAAGAAGCGG
>CAZULH010000036.1:0-9669 GCA_964621105.1 uncultured bacterium | reverse complement strand
GCAGCTATATCCAGCTCAATGGTCAAAGTGATCCCTACAACATTTTCTATTTATGAGGTCCTTTTCTTTCAAAATGCCATCTGCCTGATCTTCAGTTTTTTCTATTGTTTAAAACGAAAAAGCCTGACCTTAAAAACTCCGTATGTTAAAAACCACCTGATCAGGGACTTAGCGGGGGTTATCAGCTACCTTCTGTATTATTTGTCGATCCAGCATATCAACTTAGTTGACGCAACCACCCTTGCCTATACCGCTCCTTTTTTCACCCCCTTTATCTGGAAAATCTGGGGAAAGGGCAAGATTGAAAAAGATGTGTGGTGGGCGATTATTTTTGGATTTATCGGTATCGTTTTAATCCTGCAGCCGGGAAAAGAAATCATACAGATCGGCGCAATTTTAGGAGTACTTGCCGGTATTTTTACCGCATTGGCCTTTGTTGCCATCCGCATCCTTAACAATAAGTTCGAGTCCCTTTCTTTAACTTTATTTTATCTGTTTTTTGTCAGCACCCTGGTTCTTTTTCCTTTTACCCTTTTATATTGGCAGATGCCCACAAATGCAGAATGGCTCATATTGATCGTCATCGGCATCTCTACTTTCATCAGCCAAATTTTTCTGACCATTGCCTTTCGGCATGGCACAGCCTCTTTTTTATCCCCTTTATGTTATTCCATGATTATTTATGTAGGCATTATCAGCTGGGTAATTTTTCTTCAGCCTCCGGGCTGGCTGACAGCCTTAGGCAGCCTGTTTATAATTTTCGGAGGCAGCCTAAGCTATATTTTAAGAAGAAAAATTACAAAGCTGGAAAATGTTTTTAAAAGAGAAGAACCGTCTATTCAAAACCAGTGGTGGAAGAAATTTTTCCATCGTCATTAATCAGCATGTTTTAACGAACATCCAAATCCCCCATCTTTTCCAATCTTATCTGGGAGGATCAATATGGGAGGCTGAACAACAATCATCTGCAATTCTTTTTTTGCATATTCGATAATTTCTTCATTTTCTTCTTCTAAGATACTGCAGGTCATATACCAGACCTGTCCTTTTGAGCTAAGAAGAGAGGCTGCGTGCTTGAGCATTTTTTTCTGCTGATTAGCCAATTTGTCCACATAGGCCTTATTAAGCCGCCACCTGGCTTCCGGCCTTTTATGTAAAACACCGCTGTTGCTGCAAGGAACATCCAATACGATGAGGTCATATTTTTCTTTCGATGAATAATGAAGGGCATTCTGCTGAGTTATCGAAGAGGGAAGCTGATATTTTTCACAATTTTCCTTTAGTCTTTTTACTTTTTCCTGTGAGATATCATTTGCTGTAAATTTACTTTCAGGAAAAAGGTCATATAAAGCCAAAAGCTTTCCTCCGGGAGAAGAGCACAGGTCAATAATATGTTTGGGGCCCGTTATTTTTTTTGATAGGGACTCGATCAAATAGGCAGGAGTAAAATTCTGAATATAATACCTGGGGTCATTTTCAATTTCTGCAAGTGGCGTCTTATCGCTAAAACAGTAAATGCAAAATTTCCCCTTATGAACAATTTCTTTATTTAATGAAGAGGGCCTGCCGCAAAAACGGTCTCTAAACATCGGCGAAAAAAAAGAGTTTTGTGTTTCTAAAAGCTCTTTGGCCTTTTTTTGTTTAAACTGATGGATATATCTGTCTATGAGATATTTTGGGTAGGAATATTGGATCGACAGTGAGGTGATATCATCGGTTTTGGGAAGAGAAAACTGCGACTTTTTCCAATTGCGTAAAATGGCATTAAATAAGGAAACATTTTTCTTTCTTCCATATTTTTTTACTAATTCTACCGTTTCATTGGCAATGGCATAATGAGGCACCCTCTCTAAAAACATGGACTGATAAATTGCCATCAAAAACAGAAGAACTTCCTTCTGGGAGAGCCTCTTTATAGAAAAGTTCAACTGGGAAAGATAATGCTTTAATGTAAGCTCCCTTCGAATGATCCCAAATACAATCTCCTTAACAAGAGGCAGATCCTTGAGGGCTATTTTTGATTGATATTTTTTAATTACATCTTCGGCATGCTTATTTTTTTTGAAGCTATCGGTTAAAATTAAAAAACAGGCTTCCCTTGCACTATACTGCATAGAGTATAGTATCTCTTCTGTTGGAGTAAGATGACGATAAACCCTTTGGCTTCGCATAAGAAGGCCTATGGAAAGACTCATAACGCCAAAAATACTAAATCCTAAATAATAAAGATTTAAACTTTGGAAAAGGGTAATAAACTGCGGGATAAGCCCTGAACCGAAACAAAAACTAACCGAAGAGATCATCGCAACAACAGAAGCATTGTTCTCCCGAGGGAAAATCTTGGCAACAGCCGACTGAATAATCGGTGTGATGCATACGGCGATCGGCGACTGGATACACCACAGAACAATTGCAATATTCGGATCAACGATCATTCCCATTAAAAAAATACAGATTCCACTAACGATAAGCCCTATCGATATGATCTTTGACATACCATACCGATCGCTGACCCACCCTCCTAAGAAGGCAAAAATCAGACTTAATCCCCTTCCAACGATAAGGCCAATATGGATCGTTGAAGAATCAACGCCTTTAAAATGAAAATAATGAGGCGCAAGATTATAGATCCCTACATTCAAACCGGTAATGATCGCAAATAGCAAAAGCAATACCCAAAAAGAAGGATTGGAAAAAACGGATTGGAAAAAGGAAGAATTAATTTCTTTGGTCTTATTGGGAAAAGCAGGCGAAAAAGAAGAATAAATCAGTCCGAGAAATAGAGAAAAAACACCTAAAAATAATAAGAGCTCATTCCATAAAAATATTTTCCCGAATACATCCAAAAGAACAGGTGCGGATAAAAAGCTTAGCCCCTGAAAAATCGTAAACAGGCCAAAGGCTTTGCCCAAATGCTTTTTTTCTATCGTCTGACAGATCAACGCCATGCTGCAAGGTAAAAAAAGACCGCAGCCGACCCCTAAAAAACAAGCCATCAATTTGATAATGACCCATTTGTTTAAAAGAGAAAGCCCAATAAGCGCACCCCCTGTTAACAAAGAAGAGAGCATAATGATTCTGGAATAAGATAAATAAAGAGCTAAAAATTGGGAGCAAAACAGGGAAATACCAAAGCCTATTGATAACAGTAAAAAGAAATTCCCTATTTCATATGCAGGCAGATGAAACTGATTGGACAATATGGGGCCTAAGGGCCCAAAAATATTTCGAGAAAGCACATTAAAAAAGTAGATAGAACAAAGAAAGATAAAATGTCTGTGTGATAATTTCATTTACTAATCAATTGCTTTTCTAAAAAATACTGATAAATATCTTCAATATTTTTGGGATCTAAAACCTTATCATAAGACATTTTATTATTTTGACAATCATCAAATCCCAAAATAACAACCTCAAACAGCAGCATTTTTTTCTATTATCTCTGTTGTTCAAATGTAAAAAGCTTCCATGTTCATTCCTCATTATAAAAAAGGAAAACAGCAAAAAAAATTATAATTTTTTAGGAAGATTTACATATTTGGAAACTAAAAAATCCCTTCTATTTTTTCGATGAAAAGGCATAGCCTTTGATATTTTAAGACCGGCTATTCTCGCTTGCAGAGAACATAAGGTTTGATCATGCCGAGCAAAACCAAAACCAAAAATGCTCGAGCCATCATCAATAAAATAGGAAATATCTTTTGCATATTCATACAAAGGCATCGTATAGGAAGCAAAAATTTCTCGAGTGATTCCCTGAAATCCTGCAGAAAGACCTAATCTATCCAGATATTTTTTCTTTTCCGGCGAATATAAATTCATTTTCGTCGCACATGTCTGCGTCACCATCTCCCAGATGCGCTGGCCGCAGTCAACAAAGACATATCCTTTTTTCCATAGCCTTTCAAATAAAGGCTTCATCGACTGTTTTAGCTCCAATCCCGCATCGATATAGAAAAAACTATCGAAAAATTCTGATGCCTGCTTGAGAACAATCGGCTTAAAGGAATACCAGCCGATCGCTTCTTTTCCTTTTCCGTTAATACGGTGTTTTTGCAATTGCTGATCATTTACTTTTTCTAAAGGAAAAACCCTGACCCTGTCAATGTATTGCAACGCTTCTTTCTGCTTGTCTGAAAGCCCCAAATCATAAACAGCGATGATCCCCAAATCTTCTTTATGATAATAATGGATGGTCTGTATTAATCGGTTCAGCTGAGAAAAATAGACGCTGTCAGCAGCTGTTGCAAAATTACATTTTTTTTCTTCTTTATGAGAATAAAAATAGACAGCTATGCCGGTAAAAAAACTAAATAATAGAAAGAAACCTAACAGTTTTTTCATTCCATGCTCCAAAAAAACCATGTAAGCAATTGTGTTTTTTTGCTAAATAAAAGAAAACAGTAAATACATATAGATGCCTAAAAAAACTAAAAAAATCCATGTCCAGGCAATCATAGGCAATCTCGGCCTGCTTATGCACGTCCCCGGCATTATGGCCCTTTTTTCCATGATCATCATCGTTATCTTTAAGGAATATTACGCCTTTTATCCCCTTCTTATTACCGCAGTTATCGGAATAGGCTTAGGCCAGATTTTATATCGTTTATTTTTTAATCCTTCAGTTATTCACATATGGGATGCCATGATCACGGCAGCCATCGGCTGGCTGATATGTTCCTGTATTGCCATGATCCCTTTTCATTTGATCGCTCATGCCCATGCGCAAAAATTCCCTGAAATTGCTACGGAGCTGACACCTATTATCAATTCCTTTTTCGAAGCCTTTTCCGGATTTACCAGTACCGGCCTTTCGATGGTCACAAAACCTCGCGACCTTCCCTATGTTTTACAGTGGTGGCGCTCTTTTTTAGAATGGGTAGGGGGCATTGGACTTATCGTCTTTGTTATTTCCATCACCCATCCCAACAAGGAAGAATACCAGTTATATTATTCTGAATCCCGTCAAGATCTGCTTAAGCATGATATCACCCGTACCTCAAGGCTGATTTGGATGATCTATGTTGTTTTCACCTTAATAGCCATAGGTCTCCTTTATCTGGCAGGCATGACCTTTTGGGATGCGATCAACCATGGCCTTAGCGGTATTTCTACAGGAGGATTTTCTACAGCCAATAACAACCTGCAGGATTTTTCCGTAAAAGTGCAAATGACCGCTGCTTTTGTTATGATTTTGGGAATGATGAGCTTTGCTTTGTATTATCGCGTCTTAAAAGAAAAAAAAATCTCTTTATTTTGGACT
The DNA here is from genome assembly GCA_964621105.1 of uncultured bacterium. Lineage (GTDB taxonomy): Bacteria > Chlamydiota > Chlamydiia > Chlamydiales > SM23-39 > CAZULH01. Next base: position 4,406 of record CAZULH010000036.1, on the reverse strand, counting down.
GACAAACAAAATCGGGCCCTTCTAATTCTACTCTTTCTCGGATGTATCCTTCTTTTGTTATCGAATACATGGACACTGCGCTATCACAGAGTCAGCGACTCTATCTTCCAGTGGGTTTCCGCTTTAGGGACCTGCGGTTTTCATTCGACAGATCTGACAAAATGGGCGCCGATGGCAAAACTGCTATTAGTGATCGGTATGGTTATCGGCGGAGCCTCGGGTTCAACAGCAGGCGGAATAAAAATCAAAAGATTCATCAGCCTATTTTCCGGAATTGCTCTCCGCATACGCAGCCTTTTATCAAAAAAAGGAGAAAAAACCTTATCTACAGAATTGGACCATTATCAAGAGGGGAAAGAGAATGTGCCGGAAGTAGAATTGCCCATAAGCAGAAAAACGGAACGCCTATATTCGGCCAGCATTTTATTTTCTTTATGGATCATTACCCTTCTTATGGGGTGGTTCATCATACTGAAATGGATTCCAAAAGATCAGGCTCTCGATGCTCTTTTCGATGTTGCCAGCGCTTTGGGCAACTGCGGCCTTAGCCTGGGTGTAACCGATCCCCATCTTCACGCTGCCCCCAAAACCGTCCTTATCATCCTAATGTGGCTGGGAAGGCTGGAGATTATCCCCGCTGTCTTATTATTTTCTTTCCCCATTATGAAGTTTTTTCACAAGAAGAAAAAGTAGCCTTTGCTTTTGCTTTATGTTTTTGTACAAGAAATTTCCAATAATCGAAAAAGATCTTTTCCATATGAAATTTTTTGGAGGCAAATTCCTGATATTTTTTCTTTAAAAGCTCTTCGGTTACTTCTTCCCAATCCTTAATAAGGACAACCGGAAGATCTTCAAACAGACCATCCATAGCAGAGGATTTAACGACAGGGAAACTGCCCAAATATAAACATTCCCAAGTGCGATGACAGTCGATTCCATTGCCTCTGGGGCACAAAATAAAATCAGAAGAAACCACATCCTGATAATAATCGCTAAAAGGAAGGTTAAAAGCAGCTTTGCAATAGGTTTTATTTTCAAACATCTCTTTGACCATCTCTCTTTCATCTTTGTGTGTCGCTAAAACAAAATTCATATAAAGAAGGTTATGTTTAAGGGAATTTTTAATCTGCTGCCGCTTAGCCAGCATGCTTTTATGCTTTTTGGAATTCCAATAACGATTTTCTATTCCAATAGGAATCGGTATCAGCTTTTCATGCTTTTTCACAACATTCTGCGCAAACCAGACAAGTAGCTTATCATCGTTTAAATATACTTCCATACCGATCGGAACTTCTTGATCAGCATTATGGGAAATTAAAATATAGGGATTAGCAATATTTTTATGATAAGTTGCAAAAAACTCATCAAGATAATCCCCCTTTACAAAGATGACATCGCCAATCTGAACTTTTGTTGGATCGAACTGCATATGTGTTTCATCGTATATATGATCGGAAATACTGCGGAAAGCGTCACCGGAGACAAAGGGAAGATAAGGCTTTCGATATTTTTCCTCAAACTGGCGGCCCTTACGGGCAACAGGTATGGCCATATCGAAATTTTCAGCCTTGGAGAAAAATTTATCCAGCTTCTTGGAATGAACATGCAAATTATTAATACGATATTTTTTATCGTCCCACTGGGCATAAGGGACCATCCTTTCTTTTTCATCTTTTTCCCAAACAATATTAAACAAAGAAGGGTCATAAAGAGCACTTTCATTGATAAAGCCTACATGCGCATTAGCATGAATAGGGTCATTTCCGCCTAAAAACTGTCCGATGGCAGCTGCATCGAAAATAGAGGCGAATTCTTCAATATAATTGAAAAAACATTCTGCTTTTTTCGCTTTTTCCCCACTCTGGCTCTTTAAAGGAAATTTTTTTACATACTCATCGGAAATAACCGGAAGCAAATCGATTTTCTGAGGATTTCGTTTTTTTCGATAAGCGGCCAAGAGCTGCATGTCGTTTTCTTCATTTTTAGCATTTCTGGCTATAAATTTATTTAAAGAGCGCATGCTGGGCAGCGAAGAAAAATAGATCAAGCCTGCAATCGCCCTATTTTCATTATCGAAAGTCGCAGCAACGCCCTGGTAATTTTTTTCAAAAACTCCAAGCAGATCCGATAGATCCACATAAAGAAGGTTGTCTGATTCTAAATGAAAAACATTTTTCAGCTCATATTTATTCATCAATTCTTCAACTAAAAAAAATCTTTCGATCGTATATCTCCAAAACCCCTTGCCAAAGTGCGTTCTTTTAACAAATTGCTTATGGTCTTTCGTTTGAGGCAAACTCTCTATCGCTACAAGATGAATGGCATCGGGAAAAGTTTTCTCATATGTTTCCAACGCCTGTTTGTCTCCGACAACATAAATGGATGCTTCACTGTTAAAAAGCAGCGCTTGTTCTACGGCCGTATGTAAAAAAGAAGGAAGCTCATTTCCCTTATGAACAAATACTATCGAATACTCTGAAGCAAACAAAAAGCTGAAAAAACAGCTTAAAAAACCCAAACATCTCATCTTTTTTTCCTTTGTTGATACATAGAAAAATTCCCTTATACTATCCAAAAATTTTGGATTATTGTCAGATGTTTTCTCTTATGCCCCTTAAGATTATAGGAAGAATTTTATCAATATTCTTGCTCTCATCAGCCGCGATATCTGCTGATCGCGGCCGCTCAAAGGGTGATGAAATACCGGTAATTCACCATCTCAATGTTTCCGTTACATGCAAAATGACGACAGGATTTAACAGTTCATCGCGCATAAAGAAGATGTTAGCTTATGATCATATTTAAGAACTGCTCAAGCTTGGCCTGGCACATGCTTTTTTGCTTTTTCCATAATTTTCTTTGAATGCCAATAGCATCTTTCGGCTTTTTGCCTAACAGGTTTTCCATATCCTCAAAGAACTTTTGGAACTTATCTCCTCCGGCTGAAGCAAAAAAGGCAACCTCTTTCATATTCTCTTTATTTTGCGTAATAAAAGTTCTCATGGCAGGCGTCATCACATCTCCCCAAACAGGAGAGCCCAATACGATCAAATCATACGGGTTCACATTGGTAATTTCGCATTGAATAGAGGTTTTCTTTCTTTTAACAGCATCCCATCCTCCTTTGATAAAACCGAAAATTCCTTTGCGGTTTTTCAAATCGAGAATCCTTACAGCTTCTGCCTGCTGCCCCTTTTCCGATAGCTTCTGTAAAAAATACTGCGCAAGCTCATGCGTTACATTGTTGCGTGAATAATAAACAATCAAGATTTTCATAGTAATCCCCCTAAAAACAAACCATCATATGCAACTCTAAAAAACATTACAAAAGAAATTGATCTATTCCATTTTCTTATTTATAATTTTTTTCTTTAATGGAGATTTTTATGTTAAAATTTTTACCTTTATGCGTCTTTTTTTTTCTTGTTGCTTATGCCAATATGCCGATCGGCCATTTTCAACATTTTCCCAACTATTATTTTGTTGAAACAGGAACGCTTAACGGTAATGGCGTACGCAATGCAATGATCGGCAACGCTTTTGGCGAATATCATACCTTAGAGGTGTCTCCTTACCTGTATCAGGAAGCAAAAAAAAGCCTTAGGCAATTTCCTAATGTACTCTGTCATATAGGCAACTCCGCCCATGTTCTTCAAACCGTCATCAAGCGTATGAACAAGCCGATTACTTTTTGGCTGGATGCCCATGTTTTTCCTCCTGTTGAAGGAAAACAAAACTGTTTTTTATTAGAAGAGCTGGAAGCAATAAAATCCCACCCTATCAAAGAACATACGATTCTTATCGACGATATCCACTGCTGCGGGCATGATTCCTTTGATTATATTACTCTAGATCAGCTAAAAGAGAAGCTTTTAGAAATCAATCCCAACTATCAATTCGCCCTGATTGACGGCGGTGACAATGGTGAAGTAAAAGAGTATATTTTAGCTGCCTACATTATAAAGGCTAACACTCGCTAATCTATGAAAAAACTCTTTGTATCTTTTTTAAGCCTACTACTGTCTTTTACTTACGCTCACGATCAAAAGCCTTTTGTCACCATGCTTTTAAATGGGCAGCTGGGCAACCAGATGTTTCAAATAGCAGCAGCCTATAGTCTGGCGTTAAATCATGATGCTCAATGTATTATTCCCATTTCCTATCAATATATTACAAAAAATGAAGCCGATCAAAATATCAAAAAAGTTTTTTGGCGTCTTCCTGTTCAGAGATCCCTTGATAAAATCAGCACATGCTACAAACAGCCCGATAGCAACAACTATGCACCTATCCCTTTTTCTAAAAACATCTGCTTAAACGGTTTTTTCGAGTCGGAAAATTTTTTTATTCAGCATAAACGGGAAGTCATGGACCTTTTTGCGCCGTCTGATGAGATCTTGCAATAT
>CAZULH010000035.1:0-9790 GCA_964621105.1 uncultured bacterium | reverse complement strand
AATTAATGATTATTGATTTATAGAAGTTATGAAAAAAAATATATATTTAGACCATAATGCGACGACAGCTTTGCATCCTCAGGTTAAAGAGGCAATGATCGAAGCGATGGGTGTCTTTGGAAATCCTTCCAGCATTCATGCGCAAGGGAGAAAAGCGAGAGCTCTTGTTGAAAAGGCAAGGGAAGAAGTAGCTTTATCCATTAATGCCGATAGGGATGAAATCGTTTTTACGGCAAGCGGATCGGAAGCTAACAACACTCTTTTGCATACCTTTTTTCATCATAACAAAAAAATACTGATTTCTTCGATCGAGCACCCCTGTATTTATGAAACGGTAAAAAAACACCATAACCCTTCTGTCTGCATCTCCGTCGATCAATATGGAAAAATAGACATGCCAAAGCTTACAAAGGCTTTAGAAGAAGAAAAAATAGGCTTAGTATCGATTATGCTGGCCAATAATGAGATCGGAACGATTCAGGACATTAAAGAAATAGCAATGCTGGCCCATTCTTACGGAGCGCTGGTCCATACGGATGCCGTGCAGGCATTTGGAAAGATACCTGTTGATGTTAGAGAGCTTGATGTCGACTACCTGACCATTTCTGCGCATAAAGTCTATGGTCCAAAGGGCACTGGCGCATTATATGTGAAAAGAGGATCCTTGTTCTCTCCCTTGATTTATGGGGGGCATCAGGAAAAAAACAAGCGTGCAGGCACGGAAAATGTCTTAGGGATAATCGGATTTGGAAAAGCGGCCTCTTTAGCTATGCAAGAGCTAAAAGTAAATGCAGGGAAATACATGTATTTGAAAAAGAGGCTGTTATCAGGTATAGAGAAAAACATTCCTGACATCACCGTCAACGGTCATTTAGAAGACTGTGTGCCCAATACGCTAAATATTACTTTCAGCGGAGTGGAAGGAGAGTCGATGGCTTTGTACCTGGATGAGGAAGGTGTCTGTGTTTCTACAGGTTCTGCCTGTTCTTCAGCGACATTAGACCCCTCTTATGTTTTATTGGCTATCGGCGCTTCGCATGAACATGCGCATGCCTCGATCCGGTTTAGTTTAGGGAGGGAGAATACGCAAGAGGAAATTGATTATGTTATTGAAACGCTGCCTAAAATCATGCAAAAGCTAAGGCACATGTCGACGGTTTATCAAGGAGCATAAAAATGAACTGGTTATATTCAGAAAAAGTAAAAGAGCATTTTATTAATCCCAAAAATGTATTAGATAGCGAAGAGCAGTTTCAGCCGGACGGAAGAGGACTGATCGGCAATGTCAAATGTGGGGATGAAATGCTGATGGTAATTAAAGTAGATAAAAAGACACAGACGATCACAGACTGCAAATGGAAAACTTTTGGCTGCGCCAGCGCTATTGCAAGCACCTCAATGCTCTCTGAAATGGTAAAGGGAATGACGATAAATGAAGCTTTGAAATTAACTCCATCAGATATCGTCAAGGAATTACAGGGCCTGCCTCAAAATAAAATCCATTGTTCTGTTCTAGGAGATAAAGCTCTGCGGGCAGCAATTGAGGATTATTTAAAAAAAACGGATAAATCATGCTAATACTTGGAATTGAATCTACATGTGATGAAACAGCAGCGGCTGTTGTAAAAGACGGCAAAGAAATTTTATCAAATATCATTGCCTCGCAGATTGATATCCATAAACAATATGGCGGTGTCTTTCCTGAACTGGCCTCCCGTTTTCATATTGACCGGATGTTGCCTGTAATCGATCAAGCTTTACATGAGGCGCAAATTACAGCTGCAGATATCGATGCGATCGCTGTTGCCTACGGCCCCGGACTGATAGGCTCTCTTTTGGTGGGGGTAAATATTGCGAAGACGTTAGCTCTTGTTTGGAACAAACCGTTGATCGGTATTAACCATATTGAAGCGCATCTTTATGCGGCCATGATGGAAAACAAAATGCTTTTCCCTTCTATCGGCGTTGTCCTTTCCGGAGGACATACGCAAATTTTACATATGCCCAAAATGGGGGCATATGCACTTATCGGAACTACGATCGATGATGCTATCGGTGAAGCTTTTGATAAAACCGCTTCCATTTTAGGACTGGACTATCCCGGCGGGCCGCAGGTAGAAAAATTGGCCAAGGAAGGCGATGCCAACCGTTATCCTTTCACAGTAGGTGAAGATAAAAATAATGCTTACAATTTTTCCTTTAGCGGAATTAAGACCAAGGTGCTGTATACGGTAAAGGGACAAAGTAAAAAAAGGAGCGATGAGGACCTGATCGCAGAAATCGAGAAAAAGCATGTAGCCGCTTCTTTTCAAAGGGCCTGTTTTTCCGCTGTTATCGATAAGGTAATGACAGCTGCATGTGAATATCCGACAAAAGCGATTTATCTTGGCGGAGGTGTTACCAATAACCGAAGACTGAGGGAAATGTTTAAAGACAAATGTTTGGATATACCTGTATTTTGGCCTTCTTTTATTTTGAGCTTGGACAATGCGGTCATGATTGCGGGACTTGCTTATTATAAGCAGGAAAGGATGACTCATGATTTTGCTGATCTTGAAGTATCGACCCGTATTCCCTTAAGCACGTAAACATTGTGCGGATTCATGGTCTAATAAACAGAAAACCTTGCTGTTTTTACAAAAAAGACGGCTGGCAGGAACATCTTGCTTTTCACAGAAAATTTTTCGGATAATCTGTTCTTTTTTTTCTCCCCATGCGTAGATGGCAACATGCTGGCTATTTTCAATACATGGATAAGTTAATGTCATGCGCATGCTGTTAATTTGTTTAATAAAGTCAATAGTCACAAGCTTTTGTTTTTCTTCTAGAGCAGGAGAATGAGGGAACAGGGAAGCTATATGCCCGTCTTCTCCCAATCCTAGCATAACAAGATCAAACAGCTTATCTTTTAAGTGTAGTTTAACAAGGGTTTCATATTCTTTTGCAGAACTAGAAGAACATGTTTCAGCGGGCATGCGAAAAATCTGATTATAAGGGATGGGCATTTTCCCAAAGCCGGCATTCATGGCCATATGGTAATTGCTGTCGGGGTGGGAGGGAATAACATTTCTCTCATCGCTCCAAAAGAGCCAGATCTTTTTCCAGTCGATCATTTCTTTGAATGGAGAGGATGTCAAATATCGATACAGCATTTTGGGGGTTGTGCCGCCGCTAAGGGCGACAGCAAAGCAGTTATGTTTTTTGATGCTTTTATGATAGATGTCTACCCAGTGCTGCGAAGCTTGGAAAAGAGTTTGTTTTTCTCCTTTTGCAATCAATACATCCCATTTGTCTTTAAGTTCTTCTATCATATAGGCAATTTTTTGATCTTTTTGATCATTTTTAAGGCTTCTAAAAAATGAGCGCTTGTTTTTTTGTTATACATCTCTTTTTGCAGGGAAAGTCCGCTAAAGGCTTTTTCAAAATGATAATAAAAGGGAAGGTCGCATTGCTCTTTAGTTGAAAAACCGATTTTTGCAAAACCTCCTGTAAAAAGATCGCGTTCAATAAGAAAAGAAAGATCATTTTCCATATGAATCTGCATTTTTACAATGGCGCCAGGAGGCAGGTTTTCCTGAGAAGAAGATCGAACAAGAAACGAAATCTCTTTTTCATCCTTTTGAAAGAGAAAGCCTTTTTTATCCCTTTTTTTTAAATGCCATTGCAGCCTGCTAAAAAGCCATGCGATAAGATATAAGGATTTGAGTGAAGGATTAGTAAAATCCTGATCCGTCTTATTGTTGTATTCCAGCTCAATAGAGGTAATTGTATTAAGAAGATCAGGGGCCGTTTGAAAAAGCTGCGTGAGAAGATAGCGGAAATTAGAGGTTCTAACCCAGTTAAGATCGGCGATGTCCTTTTTATCTTTTTTACGGATAGAAAGAAGGTAGGTAGATAAGGAAGAGAGGTTCTCGGATACTTCTGAATCGATGATTACTCTATTAGCAATATCTTTTAGATCCGAAAAAAGCTTGTTGTGCTTACAAACATCTTCTCCCCATAAAAGATAAATTGGTAAGTCGGTAATTAAATGGGGTAGAACAATGGAAGAAACAGCCTGATAGCAATGAGGAGAGACAGCAATATCGATATTGTCACAGGCAATATTGTTTCTCTTTGAGAAAACAATCGATACAGCTGTTTTGATATAAGAAATGTCGGTTTTTTCGGAAGTAATAAAAAGAATACGGCAGGGGTTATTTTCAATGATCGTCTGCACAATTTTTCTGTAGTATTCATCGCGATGACCGGCTTGAGTGAAGACGATAAGGTTAAAAAGACTGGCCCTTGTTTTATTTTTATGTTTTATCGACTGATAGATTTCAAAAAGTTTTTGTTCGATAGCAGAGGGCTCTGTCAAATATGAAGTCGTCATCAGAGAAGCCTCCATTGTCTTTTATCTTTATGGATCATTTCTTCTGCACATTTTGGTCCCCAGCTGCCGGCCTCATAATTGGGAAAATCTTTAGCGGAATGAGTCTCAAAATAGGATAAAACAGGATCGAAAAATTCCCAGGCCGCCATTACTTCATCGTCACGGATAAACAGGCTATTATCGCCGGCCATGCAGTCATAGATCAATCTCTCATAAGCATCGGGAGGAGTCTTGCCAAAATACGAGCCGTACTGAAAATCCATCTGTACCGGCTGCATGTCCATGCTTTGCCCTGGTTTTTTACTGTTGATTTTCATCGATAAGCCTTCATTGGGCTGAATGCGAAGAGAGATAACATTGCCGTCGCTTTTTTTCTTAAAAAAGCTTTTATGTGTCTTTTTGAACACCAAGGCTATTTCCGTTATCCGTTTAGGGAGGCGTTTTCCTGCCCGTAGATAAAAAGGAACATTTTTCCATCTTTTATTATCGATATGAATTTTCATGGAACAGTATGTTTCCCTGTTAGAAGATGGATCAATATCGTTTTCTTCTCTATACCCTATGGCTTTCTTTCCGTGAATAAAGCCGCTTTGATATTGGCCTCGGGAGATGTCTGTGCAGAAATTGTCTAAGGTCAGGGGCCGAAGGGCTCTAAGGACAGCTACTTTTTCATTGCGTATAGAATGGGCGGAAAGATCCTTTGGCGCTTCCATGGCAATCAGCGCTAAAAGCTGCATCATATGATTTTGGATAACATCGCGGATAATTCCCTGTTCTTCAAAAAAACGGCCCCTTGTACTGATCCCCGTATCTTCGGCTACAGTAATCTGTACATGGTCGATCTGCTGCCGGTTCCAGACTGTATCGATGATTTTATTGGCAAAGCGAAAGACCAGGATATTTTGCACTGTCTCTTTACCCAAATAATGATCGATACGATAGATCTGTTCTTCTGACAGGTACCGTAAAATATGTTCCTGCAGACTTTTAGCAGAAGACAAATCCCTTCCAAAGGGTTTTTCGATAATGACCCTCGACCAGCCTGTTTTCTCTTCTTTTTTGCTCAAGCAGCCGCTTTTTGCAAGTTTTTCGATAACAAAAGGAAAATGCTTGGGAGGCGTGGCCAAATAAAAAATACGGTTTTTTTGCGTATGGAATTTTTGATCGATTTTTTCTAAATACTTTTGAAAAGAGCTGTAATCAGCTTCATTTTCCAACTCGGCCTTGTAATAGAAAAGTTTTTCAGAAAAACAGAGCCATTCATCTAAGGAAAAATTCTTGGTTGTTTTCAGGTGCTCTTCGACTTCTTTTCTAAAAATTGCATCATCTTTTTCCCTTCTTGCAAAACCAACGCATGCAAAATGATGGGGTAAAAGTCCATTTTGATAGAGATGAAAAAGCCCGGGGATCAGCCTCTGATTGGTAAGATTGCCGGTTGCTCCGAATATCACAAAGATACAAGGATCGGGGGAGGCGGCACCGTGATTTTCTTCCTGCAACGGAAAGGTCATTGTTTTTTCTCTCTCTTTACTTGCTTTCATACCGATTTTTTATTTTTGAGGCATTACTTTTTTTCAAGCGTAGGTAAACATGGCATCGATAGATTTAAGCGCATTTTTCTGCAGGGATTTCTCCAGTTCGATGATCTGCTCGGTTTTGGGACTGGTAAGGGTCTGGATAATCATTTCCATAGAATTTGATCGCATATACTTGCATAAAGAACAGGAGCCGACAAATTGCGATTGCGTATGTTCTACCTGCAGGCGTGAAGCGATACCGCATTCAGTAAGCAGTAAGAACTTTTGTTCGGAAGAAGCATGCTTTTTGATATATTCCATCATCTGCGAAGTGGAACCTGTCATATCCGCTTCTGCGACTACTTCCTGTTTACATTCAGGATGAGCGATTACAAAGGCGCCGGGATGCATGGCTTTTACCATCTGAACCTGTGCTTTTTCGTATTCTTCATGCACATGGCATCTTCCATGGTAATAGAGAAATTCTTTATCGATCTTTTTTTTCCGCATTTCATTAGCAATATTTTCACCCATAAACTGATCGGGAAGAAAATAAATTTTATCAGAAGGAATAGTTTCCACAATTTTTTGGGCATTAGCAGAAGTTACGCACACATCGCATAAAGCTTTAATTGCTGCTGAAGTATTGATATAGCAGACAAAAGTATGATTGGGGTATTTGTCCCGAAGAGAAGAGACATCTTCTTCTGTAATGCTGTCAGCTAAAGAGCATCTGCTGTAGGGATTTGGATCGAGCACCAATTTGTTCGGGTTAATAATTTTTGCTGTTTCCGCCATAAAACGAACAGCGCAAAATACAATTGTCTCTTCTTTTGCTGTTTTTGCTTTTTTAGCCAGCTCATAGGAGTCGCCGGCAAAATCAGCAACACCGTAGATAATATCCGGATGAATGTAAGAATGCGCCAACACGAGAGCCTGATGTTTTTCCTTTAGTTGATGTATTGTATCGATTTTAGGGAAAAGAGAATGACAGCGTTCCTGTGTATAACGGCAAAGAGGGTTATCGACCTGTATTTTTTTTAATGACTGATAAAGGTCATCGGAAGAAGAAAAGCGTTTCATGATTAATCTCGCTGGCTGTCTAAGTAATTTTGCAGAAGGATTGTAGCGGCAATAGGATCGGTTTTCTGACTTCTTTTTTTTCGGTTATATCCCATTGCTTTGAGCTCAGTTTCTGCTACCTTGGATGTGAAACGTTCATCTTTAGCCAATACTGGAAGAGGGACTTCTTTTTTTAGCGCTTCAATAAATCGACGCGTTTCAACAGTGATATCGCTATCTTTTCCTGATAAAAGCAGGGGCAGGCCTACAATGATCAGCTCCATCTCTTTAAAATAAGGCTCCAATATTTTTATTACCTGCTTGATAGCTTCTTCAACTGTTCCGTTGCTCTGAAGGGTAGTCAGCGGCATCGCCACTATTTTATTGGCATCGGAAAGAGCAACGCCGATTCTTTTTTTTCCGTAGTCGATACTGGCAATTCTCATGACTTTTTTCTTTTTTTATGATTATAGGAAGCTAGAATAAAATCGTGAAAAAGCGGATGCGGCAAAAGGGGTTTGGATAAAAACTCAGGGTGGTACTGTACGCCGACCATCCATGGATGATTTTTAATTTCTGCAATCTCACATAAAGATCCTTTATGTAAAATACCGGTAAAAATACATCCGTTTTCTTCAAACTCTTCTTTATATTTACTGTTGAACTCATAGCGATGACGATGTCTTTCCGACACTATCTTTTTTCCATAAGCCTTTTGAGCTTTGGATTTAGGCTGAAGATCACAAAGATAAGCCCCCAGTCTCATTGTGCCGCCGAGATTTTCAATCTCTTTCTGTTCTTCCATCAGGTCGATGATAGGATTTTTTGTCTGAGCATCGATTTCTTTAGAATTGGCGTCAGCATAGTTTAATACATGACGGGCAAATTCTACTGCCAGCGCCTGCATTCCCATACAGATACCGAAATAAGGGACTTTTTTCTCTCTGCAGTATTTAGCGGCGATGATTTTTCCCTGCCAGCCTCTTTCTCCAAATCCCCCGGGAACCAATATGCCCTGGCATCCTTTCAGAAGAGAAGAAACGTTTTTATTTACGAGCTTGTCCGATTCTATTTTTTTGATCGTCAGCTCGATATTCTGCGCAGCGGCTGCATGATATAAGGCTTCAAAAATAGACTTATAGGCATCCTGATGGTCGAGATATTTTCCAACAAAGCCGATCGTCATTTCTTTAGTCGGATGTAAAATGTTGTTAATCATTTTTTTCCATGCCCGCAGATCGCTTTTCTTTAGTTTTAATCGCAATATTTTAGCGATTTTCTCATCCATTTTCTGCTGGGTAAATTCAAGCGGCACCTCATAGATGCTTTTCTTTACATCTTTAGCATCGAAAACATGATCTTTTCTTACATTGCAAAACAAGGAAATTTTATCACGTATTTCTTCTGAAAGGGGATTTTCACAGCGGCATAAAATAACATCGGGAATAATTCCGATTTCCCGAAGCATCTGTACCGAATGCTGCGTAGGCTTGGTCTTGACCTCTCCTGCTGATCGGATATGTGGAACATAGGTGAGGTGGATATTGATGCAGTCATTTGGTTTTTCATTGCGAAATTGCCGTATAGCCTCTAAAAAAGGAAGCGATTCGATGTCTCCGACCGTTCCTCCGATTTCAATAAAGATAACATCCAAATTAGGCACCTGTTCTTCACATAAATGGATCCGTCTTTTTATCTCATCGGTAATATGAGGGATAACCTGTACGGTCTTACCAAGATATTCTCCCTTTCTCTCTCTTCGTATAACGGTATCATAAATCTGTCCCGAGGTTGCATTGGAAAAATGGGAAAGGGGAGAGTTCGTAAATCGGTGATAATGGCCAAGATCAAGATCCGTTTCAGCGCCGTCATCGGTTACATATACCTCTCCATGCTGAAAAGGATTCATGGTGCCGGGATCGACATTGATATAAGGATCGAGTTTTAACATAGCAATTTTTAAACCGCGGCTTTCTAATAAAAGAGCTATAGAGGCAGCTGCCAACCCTTTTCCTAAAGAAGAGATAACTCCTCCGGTTACGAAGATATATTTGCAAGACATAGGCGTTTTTCCATTTGTTTAATATCATCAATGGTATCTATCCCTAAAGGCTTTTCCGATACTTCAGCAACGGTTATAGGATAGCCATTTTCTAAAATTTTTAATTGTTCCAGATCTTCCTCTTCCTGCAAAATACTTTTGGTAAGATGAGGATATTCTAAAAGAAAAGAAGGTCTATAGGCGTAAATTCCCAAATGCTGGTAATAGCTGGCAAGGGTTTTAGAATAGGGGATCATGGAGCGGCTGAAATACAGTGCCCTCATATTTTTATCAAAAACGCATTTAACAACATGAGGGCTTTGCGCTTCTTTTTGAGAACATTTGCCGACAGCGGTAGCGACCTGTGTTTCAGGCTCTTTTTCGAATATAGCAATTAATTTACTTATCGTTTCTTTTTCTAAAAAAGGATGGTCTCCCTGTACATTGACAATAACATCGGCCTCTTGCAGGGAAGGCGTGTTTTTAACAACATAAGCTAAACGGGCAGTTCCATTTTCGCAAGATGAAGGGGTCATTACCGCCTTCCCTCCAATATTTTGAATCGTTTTAGCGATTTCTTCATGATCAGTAGCGACCAAAAGATCAAAAAAAAGATTGGTTTCCCTTGCATTTTCAAAGGTATATTGAATTAAAGGCTTTTTTTGAACAGGGAACAGCAATTTTTTTGCAAAGCGCGTGCTAGCATAACGGGCAGGAATAATACCGATGATTTTTTTCATTTTTTACCTTTTTCATGTTAATAATAAGGGAGAAAAACTGTAAAAACAACCACAA
>CAZULH010000034.1:0-10010 GCA_964621105.1 uncultured bacterium | reverse complement strand
TCTAAAGAAATTGTCTTGCAATGGCTATATTCTTTGAAAATCATTAAATTTGATGCCTGCAACCTCTATCTTGAAGCACAGAATGCTTTTCAGATCAGCTGGTTTGAAGAGCATATTCGACCGTCCCTGCAACAAGAATTTGTAAATAATAACGGATCGGCCATCAAGGTCTATCTGCAGATGCCTCTTCAATCGGAAAAATTGCAATCACAAACAAAAAAGATTGCAGCTGCCATTGAAATAAAACCCGATAAGCTCGATCCCTTAGCCGTCTTTTCCTCCTTCCTTCCTTCGGAAAAAAATGCAATGACCTTTGAATTTTTTTCCAAACTGCAAAGTTTAACAAAAAAAACAAAATCCGATATCCAGCTTTCTACCTTTAATCCGGTATATGTTTACGGTCCTTCCGGAAGCGGGAAAACCCACCTGTTAATGGCTACGGCACATCACTTTCAAAGCCATGTCAAAGTATTTTATGTGCATGCTCAAACATTTGCCAACCATGTTGTTGAAGCAATCAGAGGCGGCTTTATGCAAAAATTTCGAACGATCTACCGCGATATCGACATTTTGTTAGTAGACGATATCCATATCCTCTCCAATAAAAATGCAACGCAGGAAGAATTTTTTCATACCTTTAATACCCTTCATACGCAAGGCTCGCAGATTATTCTTTCTGCTAACTGCCGTCCTTCCAAATTACAGAAAATCGAACCCCGCTTAATCAGCCGCTTTGAATGGGGCATTACCCTTCCTATTATGCTTTTAGAAAATAATGCTATAGACACGCTCATAGCTAATCTTTGCAGCCATTATCAGATCTCCATTGCCGATTCAGCTAAAGAAGAAATGAAAGGTCTATTTAATAATCCCCATATGATCAGCAAGGCCATGCAGGCTCTTGCTCTTCGAAATACCCTTAATGTTCCTATCGACAGGGCCTCCCTTCGCACATTTCTTTCCGATATCATTGAAGAAGAGAATGAAAAAAAATTAAACCCTGACAGTATTATTCAAATTATTTCCAAATACTTCGGTATTAAAACAACGGATATTCTAGGAAAGACGCAAACCAAGGAATATACATTCCCCCGTCAGATCGCCATTTATTTTTGCAGAAAAAAACTGGAAATGCCTTTTACTAAAATTGCAAAAATATTCAACCGTGATCATTCAACAATCATCAGCAGTGTCAAATCAATAGAAAAACAGTTTGTCTCCTCCAATGGAAGAAACATTCACACATTATTAGAAATCGGAAAATTAATTGAAAGATAGGCTCCAGAAGATCTTCTGAAGCCCTATCTATAGATAATTATATTTTAATATAACCTTCAGTTCCGCCTTTAGAAGGCCCTGTTCCATGAGGTTGGCCTGGTTTAACTCCATATCCCGGAGGAGTAATTCCCGGAAGAGTAAATGGAGGAGGTTCTTCTCCAGCGCAAACCTTAGAAACAATTTCACGCCATTTTTCAACAGTTTCTACAAATAAAGGCGCAAACCTTCGTAACGCATTAACATCGACACCCAGTCCCATGTCCAGAGTTGCGTGAAGAAGAATCAGCTCTTCTTTAACAGCAACGCCGACACCGCCGCCGGCCATCTGTCCGCCCAGCATTGAGCCTTCTAACAGACGCTCATAAAGTTTTAACTTGATTTTATCATCTTTAGGTAATCCGTCTAGTATAGGCGAATATAGGTATAACCGATCAGAATTAGGCTCATAGGTCAAGTGCAGAGAAAAGGTATTATCAATACCTAAAATACATGTATTATTCTCATCAAAACCCAGGCCTTCCAGATTTAGTTCTTTTGAAAATTCTTTTAAGTTGGCTTTCGCATTTTCCAAGGACATGAATCAATCCTCCATTATAAAAAATTCAACATCTTGTTTTTAGTACGTTTAATCTATCATAATAACCTTTTGAGAACAAATAAAAGTTGCTATACGGCCTGCTTTAAAAAAAAAGCAGGCCGGCTAAAAAAAAAAGACAGCAAATAACTATATATATTTCTTTTATTCAAAAATATTCTCGCAAAGAAAAATTTAGATTGCTACACTCCATTTAAAAAAAATAATGGGTTTGGAGGAAGTAGTATATGTTCCGTATATGTATAGTTTTATGTTTAGCCTTATTTGCAGGCTGCCAAAAGAACCAGGGAAGCGAATATAGTAAATACCATGAAGACGGACGGTCAAAACCCGTTGTCGCCGTTATCCCCGTTATCGATTCTTCTTCTTTTGAAATGCCGTGGAGTCTATCTGATGAAATGACATCTCTTATCCGTAAAAAAATGTCTTCGAAAGAAACTCTCTTCATTCCTTCTTCTGAAGAGCTTCATTCTATTTCGTATTCAAACGAACCTTTCGGCACTGATATTTCTTGGGTAGCACAAAATTATGAACCCAATGAATTTATCGTATTTCTAGAATTGCTAGATCATCAGACCGTAGCAGAAAATGCCGCTAATGCCAATCAGGAAAGAACATCTAAAAGTATTAACATGACAGCGCGGATAAGGGTTGTTGATATACGTTCAAAAACACCGAAAATTGTTTTGCAGGAAACCTTGACCGATTCCTATTTTGTTTCGAAAAATATTCTGCCCATCAATTATGAGATAGCAGGATGGGGAACCGATGACTATACGACAACACCAATGGCTATGGCCCACATTCAATTTGCAAAAAAAATCGTAGAAAGAATAAATGATTATGTGCTAATCGCAAAAAGTCGATAGCCCATGTCTCCATTCTTATCGATGATCATTGCAGGCTGTTTACTGCTAGCTGTATTGTATGTAAGCAAGAGAATCGGTTTTTTTCACATTACTAAGGAATCGCCAACAACGGTTCCTTTTTCTTTTGTCTTAATGGGCTTTATCATCTATCTGGGAATATCCTTTATTGTTTCTCCTTATATCTACCATTTGCTTCTTCCTATTTTGAAAAAGGCAGATAGCGACCTGCAAAAACCTCTTGCCACAACGATTATTTATGCTTCTAATTTTATTTTAAACACCCTCCTGATCTTTTTGTTCTCTATAAGGCTAAACAAAAATAAATGGCTGCAAATCTGGCATTTAAAACCTTCCGTTTTTGAACATATTCGAGTAGGTTTTTTCTCGTTTTTTATCGGCTTTTTTATCTTTTTGTTTGTAAAACTTTTAATGGACTGGCTGACACAAAGCTTTTTTCAT
The DNA here is from genome assembly GCA_964621105.1 of uncultured bacterium. Classification (GTDB taxonomy): domain Bacteria; phylum Chlamydiota; class Chlamydiia; order Chlamydiales; family SM23-39; genus CAZULH01. Next base: position 6,809 of record CAZULH010000034.1, on the reverse strand, counting down.
ATTTCACAGCTCCCGGAACAAGAAGTTATCAATTACTTTAAGCTATCGATGAAGCATCCTCTTATGCTAATTGTTTCTATCCTGCTGACTTTTGTTTACGCTCCTCTTATAGAAGAAATTATATTTCGCGGTTTTTTACAGAACTGGCTGAAAAATTACCTCAGCCGCACACTTGCAGTCATCATTACTTCTTTTGTCTTTGCAGGCTTTCATTTCTCCTTTAATCAAGGCGTTGCAAATATTCCTATTATTGGTTCATTATTTGCTCTTTCGTGTTTTATTGGCTTTGTTTATGAAAAACAAAGATCATTAATAGCACCCATAATTTTGCATGCCACTTTTAATTTTTTTGGCATAATACAAGTAATATTTGAAGGAGTATAATTATGAAAATTTTGTTCTGCCTAACGGCTATATGCTCATTAGGATTCTCTCAGCCGACGCAAAAAGAGATTTCAAACCTTAATAGTCAAGCTAATAACAGGTTTGCCATTGAGCTCTATAAAAAAATAAACAATGGTTCCAACAACTGTTTTTCCCCTTACAGCATCAGTTCATGTTTGTCTATGGTCATGCTGGGCGCAAACAGCAGCACTTATCAAGAGATGCAAAAGTCGCTGTCTATGAATTTTTCCAAGGATACCTTAGCACAAAGCTACGCCTATCATAAAAACATGATGCAAAGTTCCTTGTTTTCCATTGCTAACAGCATTTGGGTGGATCACTCCAACAGGATTCTTCCTAACTATCAGTCTCTTTTAACAAAAAATTTTGCTTCAAAAGTTTACAAGGAAGACTTTCAACACAGTCCCTCTATCGCTGTAAACAACATTAATAGATGGATCGAAAAGGCAACTAACAACAAGATCAAAGATCTTGTAGACCGATCGTCCATTAACTCCTCTACCCGCATGGTATTGGTTAACGCCATCCATTTTCTGGGAAAATGGCAGCTGCCTTTTGAATCTTCACTGACAAAAAAAGAAACCTTCTATCCTCTGCAAAAACAGCCTCTTGCTGTTGATATGATGCAACAGACAGAATATTTTCCCTATTTGGAAAAAGAAGATTTCCAGGCAATTTCCATGCCTTTTTCGTCACAAGACAGTAATTATACATGCGTTGTATTCTTACCGAAAAAGGAAAGTTCCCTTGCTCACTTTCAGTCTACAATGGACGCAGAAAATATTGAAGAATGGCTCAATAGCATGAGCAAAACAAAAGTTCACTTATCTCTTCCTAAATTTAGGATTAAACAAAGACTGGATTTAGAGCAGATCCTTGTTTCCATAGGAATGAGGCAGGCCTTTTCTCCTTTTGCCGATTTTTCTGCGATCAACGGTCAAAACGACCTGTATTTAAGCAAGGTATTACACGAAGCTTTTTTTGATCTGAATGAAAACGGAGTGGAAGCAGCAGCGGCTACAGCAGCTATTGTCTGGACAAAGGGCTCTTATACGCCCCCGCAAATGCCTGTGTGCTTTCATGCTGACCGGCCTTTTATTTATATGCTGGTCGAAAAGAAAACAAATACCATTTTATTTTTAGGAACCTATCAAACACCATAGGTAAAAATGAAATTTGCACAAGTTGAAAGTTATGCCTTTTCAGACATCGGACCCTTTAGGTCGATTAATGAAGACCTCTGTCAATGTCATCGCGATAACAGTTTTTTCATTATCGCCGACGGCATGGGAGGCCATAAGGCAGGAGAAATCGCCGCTCATAAAGCTTCCAACAACTTGTGCAATTTTTTCCTTCATCCCCTAAAAAAGCATAAGCATCCATTAACAGCTAAAGAAATTCAGGACTACCTCCACAAAGCTATAGAAGACACAAATAAAGAGGTCTTTCATCTTAGCCGCAGCCATAAAGACTATATGGGAATGGGAACAACACTAAGCTGCCTTTACCTGTACGATGGCAAAGCTTTTCTCGGACACGTCGGCGACAGCCGCATCTACCGGCTTCGCAACAATCAGTATACACAGCTGACCAAAGACCATTCGCTAGCTAGCGAAATCATAAAAGACCCTTCCATTACCACTCATCATCATGTGCTGACACAGGCTATCGGCGTTATGCCTTCTGTTGACCCATATTTTGCCCTCGAGCCCATCGTTTCTAATGATATCTTTGTCCTCTGCACAGACGGCCTATCCGATCATATTTCAAATAAAGAGTTTCTCTTTCATTTTTCTAAAAATATTCCTTTAGAGAAAATCGGTGAAAATTTAATTATCCAGGCTAAAAAAAATGGCAGCCATGATAATATGTCTATTATTATAGTTAAAATAATTGATATTTATGAAAAAGATAATTTATCTCGATAACAATGCGACAACAGCTCTTGATCCTCATGTAATAAAGGCCATAGAGAAAGAGATCAAACAGCCTCCCTCTAATCCTTCCAGCATCCATCAATATGGCCAGCATGCAAAAAAAAGGCTTGCCGATGCCCGCTATCAAATCGCCTCCTATCTTAAAACCAAGCCCCATGAGCTCATTTTTACCTCTTCCGGGACCGAAGCTGTCAATATGATTATCCGAGGACTTTTCCCCAATAAAGAAAAAGGTCATATCATAACCACCGATATCGAACACTCCTGTATCTATCAGACTGTGCTCGCGATAAAAGACGAAGGCTGCGAAGCAACCTTTTTACAGACCGGTTTATCAGGAGCTCCTGTTTGCGAACAAATTGAAAAAGCCATACAGGAAAATACACGGCTGATCGTATTGTCAGCAGTTAATTCAGAAACAGGAGTACGGCTGGATTTAGAGCAGATTGCCGCCATGGCTAAAAAACACGGCATCTTTCTTCTTATCGATGCTGTTGCCTTATTAGGAAAAGATGAAATCGATATCTATCCCGGCATTTCTGCTATGTGCTTTAGCTCTCATAAAATTCATGGCCCAAAAGGGCTCGGTCTTGCCTATATCAGGACCGGAAGCAAACTCTCCCCCCTTCTAACAGGAGGGCCTCAGGAATTTCAAAGAAGGGCAGGAACCGAAAACCTCATAAGCATTATCGGCTTTGCTCAAGCCGTTGCCTTGCTTTCCAAACACCTGCCTACAGCTAAAAAACACATGCAAAATCTAAGAGACTATTTTGAAAAGAGAATGAAAGAAGAAATCCCTTCCGTGATCATCAATGGTCAAGGCCTTCGCATCTGCAATATTTCCAACATTACTTTTCCGGGCGTTGACGGAGAATCTTTACTTATCCTTTTAGATCAGAAAAATATACTGGCAAGTCACGGCTCTGCCTGCTCGGCAGGAGCTTTAGAGCCTTCACGAGTTTTACTTAATATGGGAATTCCTAAAGAACTGGCAAAAAGTTCTCTTCGCTTCTCCTTAAGCCGTTTTACCAAAAAAGAAGAAATCGATCTGGCGATTGAAACAATAGTCGAAATTGTAAGATCTTTTAAATAATGGTCTTAACAAGAACCGTTTTTACTCCTAATAAAGAAACTTCTAAAACAATCATCTCAAACTGATCAATACGAACAACATCTCCCGCCAAAGGATGTCTGTCCAATATCATAGTAATCAGGTCATTGAGAGTAATTGCGTCTTTATAAGTCAGCTGACAATGAAACTGATTGTTAAACTGCTCTAACGCAAGATCGCCCAAAAGAGTTCTTTCCATCGCCACTTTTTTGCATTTTTTCGGCTTTTGAAAAAACGGATTGCTCTCGCCTAACATCTCATCGACAATTTCATCTAGAGTCAAAAATCCAATCGCTTTTCCTTCTTTATTGATAACGACAGCAACACTCTGATTATTGAGACGAAATTCTTGAATTATCTGAAATATTGAGGCATCTTCTGCTACAAACCAAGGAGACTGGCCGTGATCGATCACACGTTCTTTTTCGCCAATCATCAATAAATCCCTGGGAAAAACAATAGATACAACATTGTGCATAAGATGATGATAAATGGGGATAAAGGAAAAATCATTATTTTCAAACACCTGTCTTACCTCTCCTATCATCGCATGAGAAGAAACCATATCGACCGTATCCAGCCCTATCATCGCATGCTTGACCGATTTTGATTTTAATGAAAAAATATTCCCGACTATTGCCTCTACCGATTTTTCTTTTTCTTTTTCTTCAATAGCCCTTTCTATTTCTTCCCGAGAAAGGTAATACTGTGTTTCTTCTTTTTGAAAAAGATAATTGATCACATGCGACAAGCCATTGACCACCCAGATAAAAGGAGTCAGAACCTTGGAAATAAAATAGATAACAGGAATAAAAAGATCAACCGTATGCTCAGGGCACTTGCGAGACGCAAACAAGGGAACAAGCTCACCAAACATCAGAACGATCACTGTCTGGCTAATAGCTGCCAAATCCGGTGATAATCCTATGCTCTCATAAAAACGCCTAGCCGCTTCCGAACCTATCTGCAGCACTGTGTTGACGACAAGAAGGGTTGTTCCAAAAAGTTTGGAGGGATTGTCTATTAATGAATTGACCCAGATCGCTTTTTTCTTTTTCTTGTGTAACGCCTCATATTGAAGACGCACTTTGTTCAAAGATACACTCGCCATCTCAAACATAGAAAAAACGCCTTCTACTGCTACACAAAATAAAGCAAGGAGTAAAAACCAAGTCGTCATCCTCCCTCCTTTTTCGTACGCAGCTTCCGTATATAGACCCTTTTTATCCTGTTAGGCTCAGCCGAAAGAATATAAAATAAAAAACCATTGGAAATCAGCTTCATGCCCGCCTGAGGAATTTCCTCAAACTGATCGATCAGCCATCCGCTTAGCGTTACCGCTGTTGATTTGGATACAAGTTCGGTTTTAAAAATTTCCCTAAACTCATCCAGCTCCATCTTGCCGCTGGCAATAATCACGTCTTGGCTAGAGCGGGTATAATGACTTGCGACATCCCGCACATCGGTTATTTCGCCGACGATCTCTTCAATGATATCTTCCTGTGTAATCAGACCTGATATTGTCCCATATTCATCAACAACAATAGCCATATCCTCGTTTTTCTCACGCATCTGACACAGCAAATGCCATGCATTTTTAGTGTCCGGAACAAAATAAGGCTTCGAGAGATAATTTTTAATATCTTCCTGTCTTGTAATCTTTGGACCATGTAAAAAAAAATGATCGGCAGAAAGAATGCCCAGACAGTTGTTCAGCTCACGATCGCATATAGGGATACGGGTACACTGCTGCTTTTGAAAAAAAGAGACCAATTGCTCTAGAGGATTTTGTATATCATAAAAAATAATCTCTTCTCTCGGCCTCATTTTTTCTTTAACAAAAGAGTCATGGATCTCCAAATATCCCTGTATCATTTTCGCTTCCTGAGGACTGAGAACCCCCTTTTCTCTCGAAGAAGAGACAATCATCGATAATTCCGGAGAAGAAAGAGACTTTTCCTTTTTTAGGAAAAAGAAAAAAAGATGGGAAAGAATCTCTGTTATTTTTACAAAAAGACTCCGAATCGGTTTCATCAGCCGCATAGTTGCAGAAATATAGGGGCTGACTGCATAAGCCACTCTCTTATTATTCTGCAATGCTATCGTTTTAGGTAAAACTTCTCCAAACACCAATGTTAAAACAAGAGGAACTCCGACCTTTAATACCCAGCTGGTTAAATCGCCGAAGATGCTGGAAACCGTGTTTTGCACCAAAATATTAAAAAAGATATTCAGCATTAAAATGGTGACTAAAAGATCACGAGGCTTTTTCAGTAGATGGGCAATTAGTTTCTTTCGGGCGTCGGGATTTACCAAATAGGCCTTTAACGTATAGGAAGAAAGAGAAAATAAAGAAGTTTCCGATGCAGATAAAACGGCCGAAAAAAAAAGTAAAAAACAAAGGATGATAATGGCAAGCATATAGAAAAAAAAGCCTTATTCTTCTTTAGTAAAATAGACTTTGATGTGTTTATCCGGGACCACTCCCAATTCTTTCATTAGAACAAGCTCTATCCATGATGAATCGCTTTGCGACTGGATATGTAAAAGAAGGTTCTGTTTTTGCTTTTCTAACCCCTCTTTCTGTGATAGAAGGTTCTGCTTCTTCATTTCTAATAAAGCGATCTCCTCATTTTTAGAAGATTTTAAAAAAGCAAAACAGCAATAGTTTCCGGCAAGAAGAACAAAAACCCACCAAAAACTCTTTAGTGAAAACCGGAATCTTTTACTCATCAAATCAATCCTACTTTCTATTCTCATTATGAGAACAAAAACATTTATTTCAACAAGCGATTACAATCTTGGAACAACGATGCCTTCCTGCTGCATATATTTCCCTTTTCTATCCGCATAAGAAACCTCGCATTCATGCTGGGCGCGCAAGAAAAGGACCTGTGCCAATCCTTCATTAGCATAAATTTTTGCAGGTAAAGGCGTTGTGTTGGAAATTTCCAGGGTCACATACCCTTCCCATTCCGGCTCAAAAGGAGTTACATTAACGATTATCCCGCAACGTGCATATGTAGATTTACCTAAACAGATGGCCAATATCCCTCTTGGAATCTTAAAACACTCCACGCTTCTTGCCAAAGCAAAAGAATTGGGAGGAATAATGCAGGTCGGTCCCTGAATATCAACGAAAGAATCTTCATTAAAATTTTTTGGGTCGATAATCGAATTATATACATTGGTAAAAACCTTAAATTCATCGGCTACCCGCAGATCATAGCCATAGCTGGAAAGGCCATAGCTGATCATTCGTTTTTCTTCAGTTTTTTTTATCTGCCCCTCTTCAAACGGCTCTATCATTTTATGTTCTTTTACCATTTTTTTTATCCAATGATCAGGTAATAATG
>CAZULH010000033.1:0-10129 GCA_964621105.1 uncultured bacterium | reverse complement strand
CGCTTGGGTGCAAAAGCGAATACCGTAAGCTTTTAATTAAAATAACAAGTAATTTGAAAAATTAAAAAAGGGAAGCTCAAAAGAAAATGAGCCCCCTCTTTCAATACTATCGCCGAATTAAAAGAATTCCCTCAAAAATCATTACCAAAACAGCTGCCAATATCAATATCGACAATGTTATTTTTCCTCCAAAGACTTTGTGCTGCGACTGTAATTTTTTTGAGTATCTCCCTATCCATGCCAGCCATGCAGGTAAAAGCCCGTTTAAAAAGGCCACGCCAAACCCTCCCGCTATTCCTATAGCAGTAATAAATATGGAAGGATTGATAGAACAAACGATAAATGGAGGAATAAATGTCATAAGACATAAAAGTATTCGATCACGTCCTGTTCTTTTCATCGCAAATCCATCGCCTAAAAAATCAACCATGGAAAAGGCAATTCCCAACATAGAAGTAATAATAGCAAAAAAACTAAAAAGCTTAGTTATGCTCTTAATCGCTGTTTTTCCAATAAAACCATGCATGATTTCCGAAACGGCCTCTCCTTTTTTCATTCCTGCAATAATAAGTTCTTTGGGAAGTACACCAATAATGATAACTTGCCAAATTATATAAATGAAAAGGGGGATAAGCGTTCCAAAAATAATAGCATAACGTAACACTTTTTCATTTCCCTTATAATGATTGTATAAAGAAGGAATAATCGCATGAAATCCAAAAGCAGTAAAAAGAACAGGTGCAATCAGCCACATCCCCTGCCAATTCTGAAAATGAAAACGTACCGATTCTATTTCTGATGAGCCCGTTCCTATCAAAGCAAAATAAGAACCAAAAAGCCCTATCATCAGGATATAGTTCAACTTATCGATAAATTTTATACCAAAGCCTACAACCGATCCCAAAATTAATGCAAAAATCAAAAAAGACGGCCAGCCTGTCCATGAAAGACCTAAAGAAGAGATCAATATAGGCCCTCCGGCAGCAAAGTAAGCCACCATTAAGGAATAGTATAAAAACCCAAAAGTACCAACAGAGATTATCTTACCATATTTGCCCAAAAACCTTTTGGACATAGAAATCACATTAGCCCCTTCATGCATCCAGGCCATCACTTCTAATAGCAGAAGTCCTGTTAACACCATATACCCCCATACCATCACGGTAACCGCCACAGCCGGGACCAGCCCCGTCTGAGAGGTAATCATAGGTATACCCAGCATTCCGGCTCCTATAGAGGTTCCTGCTATCAAAAGCATTCCTCCAAAAATATCTTTAACCTTAAATAAATTACTCATAACTCTCTCTTTATTAATGTTTTAAAACGAAAATGAATGTGATAAAAAAAGATAGATTTATTGCCCGGCAGGGCAATAATAATAAAGACGATAAGATCTGGCGAAAAGAATTTTTGCCATATTTACAAGTAAAAGTTAAAATTGAGTATTATTTTATACTGTATTTGAATCAAATTCAAGAAAAACCTTTTGAGAGGTCTCTTCGAAGCTTATATGAATTAATCTGCATTATTGATACTAGAAAAAAAAAGAGAGGGAGCTCAATCAATAAACTCCCTCTTTTATGTACTACTTCTGAGATTCTTTTTTCTTTTTGATATATTCGACAACATCGCCTACAGTCTTTAACTTTTCGGCATCTTCTTCGGAGATCTCAAAACCGAATTTCTCTTCAAATGTCATGATTAATTCAGTTAAGTCCAAAGAATCGGCATTTAAGTCTTCTACAAATGATTTTTCTAATGAAACATCAGACTCGTCAACACCTAGTTGTTCAACAATAATATCTTTCACTTCCTGTTCAAGAGACATACTTTTCCTCTTCTTTGTTAGTTAAAAAAAACTTTTTTCTACATCACCATGCCGCCATCAACGGTCAGAACCTGACCGGTGATATAATCAGACATAGCGGACGATAAAAACACTGCTACTTTAGCAATATCTAAAGGTTCTCCCAATCTTTTCATGGGAATAGCTTCTATTAAAGACTTTTTTACATTATCTGGCAAACTTTCTGTCATCGGAGTCTCAACATATCCAGGCGCAATCGCATTCACATTGATATTTTTTTTAGCGACTTCTTTTGCTAAAGCCTTAGTAAAGCCGATCATTCCCGCTTTGGAAGCAGCATAATTGGTCTGCCCCGCATTGCCGGATAGACCGACAACCGATGAGATATTGATAATTTTTCCATATCGGTTCATCATCATCCTGCGGATAGCGCAACGGCAGGTATTATAGACAGATTTCAGATTAATTTCCAAGACATCATCCCATTGTTTTTCATCCATTTTCATTAGCAGACTGTCTTTGGTAATTCCTGCATTATTGACTAAGATATCTATCGTTTCCCAGTCATCCGGGAGCTTTTCAAAAAAAGCTTCCACTTCTTTAGTCTTAGAAACATCAACAATAGCGCTATTGACCTGCTGGGATTCATCAAGCCTTGCTTTTTGCAGCTCTTCTACCGCTTTTTTCGCTCTTTGCGGATTCGTTCCAACTATTATTACATCAGCCCCCTCTTTTGCGAACTGCAGGGCAATTTCCTTTCCTATTCCGGAAGTACCGCCGGTTACAATGGCCTTTTTTCCTTTCAACAACATCTCTATTTCTCCTTTATAACACTTTTTGCAGCTGCTCTAGATCTTCTAAAGAAGCAATAGATAGCGTATTCCCTTTCACTTTAATCTTTCTGTTCATCGAAGCTAACGTTTTACCGCAGCCGATTTCCAAATACATATCGATGTCTTCTTTGTCCATTCTTTCTACTCCCTGCTGCCAGCGTACGCTGGAAGTAATCTGCATCAGTAAGTTTTTACGTACTTCTGCAATTGACTGTGCAAAATCTCCTGTAACGTTCATTACAAGTTTCGCTTTGCCCTGCTTGATGTGCACATTTTCAATTTCCTTTTGAAGCTTGTCCTGCGCCTCTTGCATAAGCCCGCTATGAAAAGCTCCATGCACATCTAAAGGTATCGCTTTTTTCGCTCCCCTTTCCATCAACTTCTGTATACCGACCTGTACGCCTTCCCTTGTTCCTGAAATAACAACCTGACCGGGACAGTTGTAATTGGCTGCCCATACCTGATGTTGGGGATGAAGCTTTTTCATCTCATTTTCTACCGATTTCGCATCCAATCCCAGTATCGCTGCCATCGACCCTTTTATTTTTTCACAGGCCTCATTCATCAAAAGCGCTCTTTTTTGGACTAAAGAAAGGCCATCCTGAAAAGAGATCCACCCGCCAGCCTCCAGAGCTGAATACTCGCCTAAGCTCAAACCTGAGCAAACATAAGGCTGTAAGTTGGGATATTGCTGCTGAATAACCCGCAATATCGCCAAGCTGACAACAAAAATGGCCGGCTGGCTATAACGTGTTTTGGTTAATTCATCCTCCGGACCTTCAAAAATAATCGTTGAAAGAGAATAGCGCAAAAGATCATCAGCCTCTTCAAACGTCCTTTTAGCAACAGGAAACTGCTGATAAAAGTCCTGGCCCATCGCAACGCTCTGAGCTCCCTGCCCGGGAAAAATATAGGCTATTTTCTTATTCATAACGAAGTACCGTAGCTCCCCATGTGAAACCTGCACCAAAAGCAGATAATAAAACCCTGTCGTGTAAATGGACCTTTCCCTCATGGATCAACTTTTCCAAAGAAATCCCGACAGAAGAAGCGGATGTATTGCCGAATTTACGGACAACATCCTTATAAATGCGCTCTTCAGGAAGATGGGAAAAACGTTTGGCTATCGCTTCTATAATTCGAATATTGGCCTGATGAGGAATCAGCCAGTCGATATCAGATTCTTGTAACCCTGCCTTTTCTATGCTTTCCACAGCTGCCTGCTGCATACGACGGACAGCGTGTTTAAAGACCTCTCCTCCCGACATCTGAAGATAATGCATGTTTTCATCTACTGTTTTATGAGAAGCCGGAATTCTAGAACCGCCTGCCGGCAAGATTAAAAGATCTGCCTGCTCGCCGTCAGCACCCATAACCAAACTTTCAATAGCAAAGCCCTTCTGCTCTTTTTGACTGACGATACAGGCAGCAGCTCCGTCGCCAAAGAGAATACAGGTCGAACGATCTTTATAGTTAACTAAAGAAGAGAGCTTTTCTGCTGCTATCAGCAATACATTTTTACATAACCCTGTATCTACATAACTTTTAGCAATAGAAAGTCCGTAGATAAAACCTGAACATGCCGCCTGTATGTCAAAACAGGCTACAGTATTGGCCTTCAGTTTTTTCTGAATCAAAGAAGCCGTGCTGGGGAAAAGATAATCAGGCGAAATCGTAGCCACAATAATGCAATCGATCTCATCGATCGACATATTGGCATCCTGCAATGCCTTTTTAGCTGCCTCTGCACCAATATCGGAGCAGTATTCATCCTCTCTTGCTATTCTTCTCTCTTCAATTCCCGTTCGAGTTGTAATCCATTCGTCTGAAGTTTCCACCATCTTTTCCAAGTCCTTATTCGTCAGTATTCTTTCCGGCAAATAAGACCCGATTCCAATAATTTTGCTTTTTTTAGTATTCTTCATATTCTCAAAAAAAACCTATGTATATGAATCTATTTTAGCAAAGTTTTTTGTAAAACGAAAGAAATATCTAAAAGCGTCAAAAAATCCTTATAGGATCAAAAAAATATTCTTGATGTTCATCTGATCTGTTCTTACACTGGTAGCTAATCGAAACAAAGTAAAATATTGAGTATATGGCGCAATATCCCCGTAAATTAAATTCTTTAATTAACCTCCTCAAGAAACTGCCCGGAGTAGGCACAAAATCAGCGGAAAGATTTGCCTTTCATTTGCTGAAATGGGAAGAAGAAGAACTTAAGGAATTAGGAGAAGTTATCGAAGAGATTAAAAAAAATACGCCTCTCTGCCCAACGTGCGGATGTTTTTTATCTTATGACAGCCACTGCCAATTCTGTAATAATCCTGCAAGAAGCACAAAAACCTTATGCATTCTATCTTCTCCAAAAGATGTTTATGCCTTTGAAAACACCCAGTCTTTTCACGGAATCTACCATATTATCGACCGACTACTTTCTCCAATGCAGGAAATAGACGAAGATCCTCTGCATATGGATCGGCTGTTAGAAAAAATTCAGAACTATCATGTAGAAGAACTAATTATTGCCCTTGATTCCACTTTAGAAGGCGATGCAACGGCGCTATATATAAAAAACCAGTTAGAAAAATTTCCGATAAAAATTTCACGGCTAGCCTTCGGGCTTCCTATCGGAAGCAGCTTAGATTTTATCGATGAAGGAACACTTGCCAGAGCTCTAATCGGCAGACAAACATTTTAGCTTTGTTGCATTTATTGAGGCTCTTATTCATAATGGGAAAATCAGAAATGCGATAATTTATACATATTAAAGGATACTTATATCTATGAAAAAAGCCTTAAGTTTACTCTTCGTTTGTATCTGTTTCGTTCAACTTACCTCCTTTACAACTTACGATGGAAAGTTTATTGAAAAAATCACCATAGACGTACAAACAAAAGACTCATCGGTTGATACAAAAAAGGTATTAGCCTCGCTGCAAACACAGGAAAAAACAGCTTTTTCCCAAACCGTATTCGATCAGGACTTAAAAAATCTATCGGAAAATTACGACCGTGTTCTTCCTCAAGTAGAAATGAAAGAAAACAAGCTGCTGATTACAATCAAAATTTGGCCCAATCCATCCATTCAAACTATTACATGGAAAGGAAATCAGAAAATTAAATCAAAGACATTGCAAAAAGAGCTAGGATTAAAGCCAGGGATTGTTTTTATAAAAGAGAAGTTTTTAGAAGGAATAGGCAAAGTTAAGGCCTATTATGTAAAAAAAGGCTATTATAACGCACAAATTGATTATTCGATCGATGAATCCAAAGAAGACAATACCGTCAATATTCACTTCGCTATCAAGGAAGGCAAATCAAAAAAAATAAAAGCTATTAAATTTGAAGGTTTTACCAAAGAGGAAAAAGCTCAAGTATCGGTTATGATCCTTTCTTCCAAATACAACATCCTTCATAGCTGGCTGACCGGCAAAGGCCTTCTTCAAGAGGAACTTTTAGAACAAGATCAGATGATCCTCTTGAATTACCTGCACAATCAAGGATATGCTGACGCAAAAATTGATGTAGAGGTTTTGGAAAATCCTAAAATTGACGGTTTAGCCATTGTCTTTACCGCCCATCGGGGAACTATTTATCATGTCGGAGATGTCACCATCGACGGCAACACGATCTTCTCTTTAGAGAAACTGCAAAAGCGCCTGCGCATTCATAAAGATGATATTTTTTCACCGGAAAAAGTACAGGAAAGCGCACAGTCGATTCAAGATCTATATGGACATAAAGGCTATATAGAAACACAAGTTTCTTATGAGACCGTCCTTTCGGAAAAAGCGCCCATGTATGACGTGCATTTTCAAATTGATGAACGGGAAAGTTTCCGTATCGGACTTATCCGCAATAACGGAAACACCCAGACCAAAAGCAATGTAATCCTACGTGAATCTTTATTGGTGCCCGGAGAAAATTTCGATTCAAGAAAATTAAAGGCCACCCAGCAAAGACTAGAAAATATCGGTTATTTCAAAAATGTTAATGTTTATGCCGTACGTTCTAATGAAGACTTAGGCCTCGGCCCCAATTATCGAGACGTCAATATTGAGATCGAAGAAGCTTCTACAGGCTCTGCATCTTTATTTGTCGGATTAAGCTCATTGGAAGATGTTTTTGCAGGTATTGAATTCACCGAAAGAAACTTTAATGTTGATGGATTTACCAAACTGAAATCCGAAGGCGTTGCCGCCCTTCGAGGAGGCGGAGAATACGCTCATTTAAAGACAAATATCGGCAAAACCCAGCAAAGCTACCTCCTTTCCTGGATGAACCCTTATTTCTTTGATAGCTTATGGAGATTCGGATTTGAGACCAGCTATACCCAAAGTAAATTGATATCGAAAAACTATAATACGCATACTTATGGCGGCTCTCTATTCACTTCTTATCCGATCACGAATTTCTGGACCTTTACAACTAAATACCGAGTCCGCCACGAGAAAACCACAGTGCGAGATGCTACAAAGAAAGTAGAAGAAAAGGTAAATAAAAAGAACAAAGGTCTTCTTTCCGCTATCGGCCCCAATTTTTCTTATGATTCTACCGACAGGGCCTATAAGCCGCACAAAGGGATACGCTCTTCTTTTGACCTTGAGTTTGCAGGCTTAGGCGGAAAATTCAAGTTTTTAAAAATGGGTTACCTCCTAACCGCTTATCATCCCCTATTTTGCAAAAAAGGGACGCTCAAGTTTTTAGGAGACATTAAATTTATCGAACCGGTCCTCGGGAAAAAGCCCGATGACGTACCGATTGCAGAACGATTTTTCCTAGGCGGTGAAAATACCGTTAGAGGTTATAAACCGTTTATTTTAGGGCCTCAATTAAAAGGAGCCGATAATTCGAAAACTCCGAAAGGGGGCATTTCATCGCTCTTGCTGTCCTTAGAATATAACTATGAACTTCTGCCTATCTTAGATGTTTTCGCCTTTATCGATGCCGGTTCTGTTTCTGATAAAAGATTTGACATCCATAAAATCAGCGCCGGTACCGGTGTTGGTATTCGATTAGAAATAATGAAACAAATGCCGATATCTGTAGGTTGGGCATATCCTATCAAGCCTGAACGCCGATCCGATACGCAGAGATATTTCTTTTCGATGGGTGCACAATTTTAACGTAAAAAAGGAGCTGTTATGTTGAAAAAGATTTTATTATTAATGTTTTTATGCGCCGGCGCTTTTGCTAAAGATGCGTCAATAGGCGTTGTTAACTTTCAAACCTGTATCATGGAATCCAAATATGGAAAATATGAACAGGAGCAATTAGAAAAAGTAAAAAAACAATGGTCTTCACTGATTGAAGATACAGAAAAACAGTTTAAAGACGTTTCTTCTAAATTAGAAGATACTGAATTTTTGGAAAGCTTGTCAGCTGATGCAAAAAAGGAACTGCAGGAAAAACAGCAGGGTTTAGGCAACGACCTGTCTAAATACCAGTCTCAGCTTTATCAGATGCTTAACCAGGCACAATACTTCTTTATCCAAAAGATGTTTGCCAATATTTCAAAAGCCTCTGAAGAAGTGGCCAAGAAAAACAATCTGAAAATGCTGATTAACAAAGAAGCATTCTTCTATGCAGAAGACGATATGGATAAAACAACTATGGTCATTGCAGAAATGAATGAAACATTTGCTAAAGAACAGGCATTGTCAGAAAATACCGAAGGAAAACCGGCAGAAGAAATAGGAACAAAAGAAGAAGTCGCAAAATAGGGACACCAAATATGAGCAGCCAGGGATTTACACTTGCAGAACTTGCAGAAATGACCAATTCAAAAGTAGTTGGCTCTAAAGAATTTCGAGTGATGAGTGTAAATACCCTGGAAAATGCAAAGGCTAATGAAGCCTCTTTTCTTGCGAATCCCCGCTATATCGAAGCAATGAAAAAATCTCAGGCCGGTGTGATCTGCATCGATGAAAAGACCCCCCTTCCGGAAGGAAAAAATTTTCTGGTCAGCAATGATCCATCAAAAGCTTTTCAAATGATTGCCGAACTGATTTTATCAAAAAAATCTACGTTAGAAAACGGCATTCACCCAACAGCTATTATTCATCCGCAAGCAAGGATTGAGGAAAACGTTTCCATCGGCGCTTATTGTGTCATCGAAAAAGGCGCCCACATTCAAAAAAATACCCGAATTTATCCCCATGTATATATTGGCTATAATGTAGCTATCGGCATCGACTGCATCCTTTATCCACAAGTTACAGTTCGCGAAGACTGTCAGCTTAACAACCGTGTCATCATTCAGCCTGGCGCTGTAATAGGCTCCTGCGGATTTGGATATATCCCCGATAAACAGGGCCATTATCAAAAGCTTAACCAGATCGGCAGAGTTATTATTGAAGATGACGTAGAAATAGGCGCTAATACAACGATTGACCGTGCCCGTTTCAATGCCACCATCATTAAAAAAGGCACAAAAATCGACAACCTCGTTCAAGTCGCCCATAATGTAGAGATCGGCCAGCATACAGCAATAGCGGCACAGACCGGTATAGCAGGATCTTCCAAAGTTGGCAGCCATGTGCTTATGGGAGGACAGGTCGGTATTATTGGACATGTTGAAGTCGGCGACCAGGTCATGCTGGCCACAAGAACAGGCGTCAGCAAAAATCTACCTAAAAAAGGAGCCTACCGCGGCAGTCCAGCCATTCCTTTAGATCAATATAACCGTCAATATGTCTACCTCAAACAAATTGAAAAATTTGTCAAACAGATCAAAGAGCTTCAAAAGCAGGTTGATGAACTCAAACAAAAGTTCTGATTATTAATTGACATATAGATATTCATCTTCTACCGTTGATAGCAATTTTTTTAATAGGGGTGAAAAATGAAAAAACAGAATCTTTATGTTCTGCTATTTTTCTTCTGTAACCTTGCTTTTGCAAAAACAAATATATCCCTGCTGGACCAGCATCTTTTAACCCAAGGTTATAGAAAAGATGATATTGAAGGACACATGTGCAGTATTAGCTCCGATCAGCCCGCTTTTTTTAAAAAGCTCCTACTTGAAAACCCATCTATCCGCATAATTGGAGAAATCGGATTTAATGCCGGCCACTCCAGTGTAATTTTTTTAGAGACACGTCCGGATATTTCTGTTTATTCATTTGATTTGATGAAACATGATTATATCCATTGCGCCAAAGCATTTATCGATGAGAAATTTCCAAACCGTCATTTCTTAATTGCAGGCAATTCCATCCAAAGCGTTCCCCTATTCCATATCGGTCATCCATCGATTAAATTTGACCTTATTTTTATCGACGGAGGCCATGGGTATAACATTGCCTTACAGGATATCCTGAATATGCGAAAATTTGCTCATAAAGAAACCATCTTAATCATCGATGATGCCTTTGAAGGAATGGAGCCTGATCAAGCTTGTAACACATGCGTAGAAATGCATCTGATTAGAAAGAAAGAATTCGTCATCAGTTCTCATAATTCAACTGATTGGCCCAGAGCTTGG
>CAZULH010000032.1:0-10929 GCA_964621105.1 uncultured bacterium | reverse complement strand
AAACTCAGGTATCAGCGCAGCTTTGGAAATGACCGTCTGCGAAGTCGGCGAAGGCATGCGCAAAAGATTACAGGTTTTCTCTTCCAGCTCCATCTCATAGAGCTTATAGGGAAGATTTCCCAGTAATACCGGATCAAAACTTACCTCGCCTTCCTCTTCTTCCCGAATAAGGTCCAACACCTTAAAAAGAGGCCCGTTAGGATAATGACGCAAAAGAAAGCGAATGCTGTCATCATCTTCGATAATCTGGTTCCAGAAAGAAAGTCCTTTGGGTTTATTTTTTTTCAGCTTCTCCCCTTGGGACTTGATCATATGAGTAAATCCCATCATTTCCGCAATGGTACCTGAAGTACGTGTAAAAAAAGCCTGACACACATGATGGATCAAGTTAAGAAGGCATATAGATTTTTCATCGGTATAATTATCGGGAAAGGCTACCATTTTCTGATACATTTCCGTATGCAGACATTTTCGCAGAAAAGAATGAAAGTCCTCAAAATACTGCATACTGCTTTTGCCGACAGTATTCTGGATTAAATTTTTAGCATTTGATGCCAGCATAAGGGCCATTAGCATTTCGTTGATCAGACCGATAAGCTCATTTTTCGTATGTTTAAAAAGATGGTAAAATTTCTGGGAATCAGCCTGTACCATTTTCAATATCTGAAAAGCAGCTGCCTGCAGGTCCCTGTCCTGTATATTTCGCACATGTATAAGAGGGTCTTCTTCAAATTTCAGGTTCGGCAGCTCATCAAAATCACAGACAAGCTTGATATTGCGCATAAGCTGCGAAGAAAAATAACGGTGCCCCTCATCATTTGTCAGGTAAAAAAGCTCATATTCCTTATCTTTCTTGATCGTCTCAAAATCTTTGAGCCCTCTTTTGTCGATATCCAAAATATTTTTCTGCTCATTAAACTGCCATTCCTCGGTCCATGCCTTATCGCCTTCCAACCCTTCAGGAAACTGTTTAACGATCTCTTTTAAATAGTACTCCTGCAGCTGCAGAAATTCCCTAGACTTGGTCAGGTCCTGTTCTTTGGAATAGTCGGAAAATAGAGAAAGATACCGTCTAAGCCTACCTGCCGTTTCTCCTATCAGCGACATGATCGATCTGACACCTTCAATGGTCTCTGCATTTGCCCAATCGGTCTCCCTGTCATAGACCAGATCCTTAAAATACTGATGGATAACCTTTAAGCTTTCTTTAAGGATATCTAAAATCTGCTCAGCGTTATCAGGAAGAATAGAATTGAGGGCGGCATGTGTAAACTCCTCATCCTGAACCACCAATTTATTATCATGCAGGATTCCTATAGGATGAGAAGCATCTTCTTCCATCGAAGCGATAGTCACAAGATTTTGCATTGCCTCTTGTTTTAATAATTTTTTCTCATCCATAGCTTCAGACCCTCCATATACAATTATCTTTAAATAAAATTATTATTGCAATCCAATTAAATTAAATATTTAATTTGACCTTAAAGTGAATAGAAGCAACAAATTGCATATTGTCAACATATTCATAAATCACTCCTTAATGTATAGTTATTGCCAAACAACAACCAAAATAAAAAAATGCCTCCAATAGACGGTTCAGCTCCCCGTCCCTTTCTTTCCTCTACAGCCGGTAATACCGTCGAATATGTTGGCCGCCATCCGGATGTGGAAAGAGGAGATTTTCAAAGAGGCACTGAAATAATCATGCAGGCTCCCAGTCCCTCACATACCGTCCTAACAGGACCGGAAGACCGTCTTCCGGTAGAACCCCCTCGGCCTCGATCGCCAAACCCCTTAGCTGAAGAAATTTTACGAAGAATGAGAACTCCTCTACCGCGCTTTGAACCGCCCACAGGACCAACCCTTCCTTTAAGAAGAGAGCCTCGAAGATCTCCACCAAGAATTATTACACCTGTTCGCGCAGCCCATGCTTCTACTACAGCACGCAGCGGAGAAGTATTAAATGAACTTCTCAGCTTATATTCAGAAACAAAAAGACCTTCTCCAAGAAGACATAGAGCTATCGCAGCGGCAGCGGAAATTAGCCCTGCTCAAACAGCCGATGAAGCAGGATTAACATCAGCGGCTACACGCATTCAAGCAGCTGTACGCGGCCATTTAGCAAGAACAGAAATTCAACGGTTAAGAACACAAAGAGCTGAAGAAGAAAGCTTAAGAGAGTTCGTTCAAATAGAGGAAGATGTTAACAGAGAAGAAAAAGCAGAATGTATTCAAAGAGCTTTTCGCTGTCATAGAGCACGAAACCATTTAGCAGAAAACATGGGTTGGATATTAGTAAACGACCCTGCAGCAGGAGTAGGAAATCCTGATGAAATGATAGAGCTTTTGCGACTAGAAGATCAGGATCCGTTTGACGCCGATCTAACAGCTCCATTAGCACTTCGGGTTTCTGCCGCGAATGAAGATTTTTCATCCTCTTTACAGAACCTGATCGGAAAAATTAATCGAGTATGGTTTTATATTTTATTGATCCTCATCCCTGTTCTTTTAATCACCACTCCGCTGGCCATAGCTGCTTATCAATCCGGACATATATCCATTTTTTCCAATATGCTTCCCGGTTTTTTAGCTTAAGAAAAAATCTTCCTTGAAGAGATATTTTTGTTTTGCCATATACGGGGTAGAAAGCTAATTTATATGCTATTGTATTTGGATTTTTCATGCTTAAGCTAATTCGTTCTATCATTAGTCCAATCGTAAGTCTGGTAATGCTGGTAATTGGCGGAGGTCTTTTCATGACCTTCATTTCTATCCGCTTAAAAATAGACGGTTATGGTCCGGAAATTATCGGTTATGTAACCTCCAGTTTTTTTGGCGGCCTTGTATTAGGGTCTTTACGTACCCATAAGCTGATTGAACGAATAGGTCATATTCGCTCCTTTGCCGCTTTCGGCGCCTTGTTAATTGCAACCATTATGCTGCAATGGATCTACTTTAATCCATGGGCATGGATCGCCCTGCGATTTTTTCACGGCTATTTTACCGCCGGCTTATATATTACAATCGAAAGCTGGCTTTTGGTTAAAAGTACGCTGCAGACAAGAGGAAGAGTCATGTCTATCCATATGATCGCCTTTTATGCGGGTCTGTCTGCAGGA
This sequence comes from uncultured bacterium, assembly GCA_964621105.1. GTDB lineage: Bacteria > Chlamydiota > Chlamydiia > Chlamydiales > SM23-39 > CAZULH01. The sequence continues at coordinate 7,810 of CAZULH010000032.1, read as the reverse complement.
CAATTTCTATTGGATATTGCCGATCCAAGAGGATTTTATCCTTTCGCCTATACGATCTTACTTGCCAGTTTAGCTCTTGTCCCTGTCTGCATCACACGCGTTACAGCTCCTCAGATGAACAAAAAATCCTACTTAAATCTTTTCCATTTAATCAAGATCGCTCCAATCGGCGTTATCGGCTGTGCAAGCTCCGGTATGATCTTAGGCTCTGTTTATGGACTTAATCCCGTTTTTGCACAGACAATTGGAATTTCTATCAGCGGCGTCGCCAAACTAATGGGCATTACGATCTTCAGCGGCTTTCTTCTGCAATGGCCCATTGGGCATCTGTCAGATCATATGGACAGACGTAAAGTTATCTTTGTTATCAACTGCATGGTCTCCATCCTTAGCCTCTGCATCGTCTGGTCCTCTTATCAGTCCTTATCCCTGCTTTTAATCGCTTCCTCTATCTTTGGAGGCTTTATGTTCACCCTCTACCCTCTTTCCATCAGCCATACGATCGACCTTATCGACGGCGATGATATGATTTCAGCCACAGGCGCTTTATACGTCGCTTATGGAATCGGCGCCATCATCGGCCCTATTATTGCCGCCTATAGCATGGACTGGTTCGGAGTTAACAGCCTCTTTTATTTTTATTCTCTTATCGCCTTTTGCACCGCCTTATTTACCGCATGGAGAATCTTTAAAAAAGCCCCTGTCCCCGAAGAAGAAAAAACCTCTTACAGCGATACACCCAAGATCACACCTGTCGGACAGCAGCTTAACCAGCATGAACCTCAGCAGGATGAAAAAAGTTCTTGTCAAAATCCCCATACGGATTAATGATATAATTAATAGAAATTGGAGGATCTTATGAAAAAATTCCACCCGCATAAATCTATGTTTCTACCTTCTTTTTGGGACTCTCCGGAAGAAGACTGGGTATACCCCATGGAAGAGTCGGCTCTTTCGATTTACGAAGATGAAAAAAAGATCTATGTAGAAGCTGCCCTTCCGGGAATGAACATCGAGGATATTGAAATTACCTTTGATAATGACATGCTCTGGATTAAGGGCACCCGCCAGGAAGCGGAAGAAAATAAAAAGAAAAAATTTTATAGAAAAGCTTCCAATATTTTTTCCTATCGTATTTCCCTTCCTGCTGAAGTCGATGAACATCAGGAGCCCGAAGCTTTTTATGAAAATGGAATCATGACCATCTCCTTTCATAGAAAAAACAGCGGGAAAGAACCGAAAAAAATTCAAATACGCAAAAAATAGCTTTCTGTATTCTGCCACAAATTCCTTGTGATAAAACGTTTTAAGGCATATTTTATTTTACATTTATTCTTGGTTTTAAAACGTTATGCTACTTTATCTTCGAAAGACGGTTATTTTTTGTTTTTTGTTTTTTTTTCTTTTTAGCTGCTCTAAAAACTCCCAGCTAAAAAAAAAGATCGTTCATATCTGCATTTCGTCTGATCCGATGTCTTTAGATACCCGAAAAAGCTTCGACCTAACTTCTTCCACCCTCTTTTTTTTGCTTTTTCAGGGCCTTATGGAAATAAATGCACAAAACAATCTGTCCACTGCCCTAGCGGAAAATTATGAGGTCTCTTCTGATAAAATGACCTATACCTTCCATTTAAAAGAAACAAAATGGTCGGACGGATCGCCCATTAGCGCCTATGACTTTGAGTCTTCCTATAAGTCCCTTTTAGACCCCCATTTCCCTTCCTTATGCCCCTCTTTATTCTACTGCATCAAAAATGCCAAAGAAGCAAAAGAAAATAAAGTCAGCCTAGACGAGGTACAAGTTAAAGCGACCGATGCAAAAACTCTGGTTTTCCGCCTAAATCGTCCCTCCCCCTATTTTTTAGACCTTCTCTCGTTCTGCAATTTCTTTCCGATGCCTGTCTATAAACCAAAGAATACATTTACCGGCAGCGGGCCTTTTATCATAAAAAAAAGAAAGCCTAACCAATTAGTTGTCTTAGAAAAAAACCCCCATTATTGGGACAAAAAGCGTGTTTTGCTTGATGAAATTCATCTGCATGTCATTAGAAATGAAACAACCGCCCTATGGCTATATAAACAAAAAAAGATAGACTGGCTGGGATCTCCTTTTTATCACCTTCCCGTCGATATGATAAAAAAGCTGGAAAAACAAACGGACTTCCATAAACAGACAATTGCCGGAAGCCGTTTCTGCACTTTTAATACCAAGCGTTTTCCTTTTAATAATAAAAATCTCCGCAAAGCTTTTTTCTACGCGCTTAAAAGAGACGATTTAGCAAAACAGTTCTCTCAAGAAAAAGCCCTGCGGTTAATCCCCGCTCCTCTTTGCCATAATTCTAAAAATCTCCTCAAAGATTTTAATGCTGCAAAAGCCAGAGAATTATTTGAAAGGGCTCTACATGAAATGAATAGCAAAAAAGAAGACCTTTCACTTATTTTTTGCTATAACAACAACCTTTTCGAAAAAAAAATTGCAGAAGCCCTAAAAGAACAATGGGAAAAAACATTTCCCATATCTATTCAGCTGCAGGCATATGAGAGAAAAATCTATCTGCAGCACATGCATGAACATGATTATACCTTCGGTCTTGGCAGTTTTATCGCCCAATATCCTGATCCCATGAGCATTTTAGAAAGATTTACAGCCCCTTCATTAAGCAAAAACCTTCCTGCATGGGAACATGAACAATATAATCATTGGCTATCTCTTGCAGAAAACGAACTCTCTGAAAATAAACGATGGGAGTATCTGGAAAAAGCGGAAGATATTTTTCTGCAGGAATACCCCCTTATCCCTCTTTTTCAAATGCAGTACTGTTCTCTTATCAACCCTCGCCTTCAAAATGCCGGTATCGGCCCGTTTGGAGATATTCACCTCGATCAGGTGATGATCAAAAAAAAGGAGAAATTATGACTATAACAAAACGTTTAGGTCTACCCTGCTCTGCTACTTTTTTTGACGATCTTATGATAACCCCCCTTTCCGTAACCGATCCCATGCCGCAAGGATACCTTACCTTCATCCGGTCCATTGAAAAAGAAATCCATCATTTAATTGAAAAACAGCAGATCGGCTCACAAGATTATGAAAAAAAACTCTACCAGCTCCTGCCTATCATCGATAACACTCCCATAGAGCCCAATACTAATACTTTTTCCATTACCATTCTCTGCCAGGGAGAAAATACGGAAGGAATTGCCCATTTTATCCCTCATCTTATCTGTCATTGGCTGGTTTTTGGCCGAACGTTAAATATCTCTTCCAACAGATGTCTATCTTTTCATTTTAAAAATTCTTCCCTGCCTTTTACCTTTTTGGAGCTGATCATCAATATCGACAATATTCAAAATACACAAATGATCGAAGAGAACTTACAGTCTCTGATAAAAGAGATCCGTCTAAGCATTTTGGCTGTTTATCATGCAAGATCAAGCCTTTCCATGCAGGAGCTGTCCATAGGCGATAAAAATAACTGCCTGCAGCAAGACCTGTCTTTTTATTTAAACCAGTCTTCTTATGATAAAACCAAGGAGATTATCTATAATCTGCAGAAAGAAAAAAAACTCTCGCAAATCAAAAAAAATATCGCTTTTCTCTTAACGAAAAGGCCCTTGTCGTTTGACAGGGATATTTTCGATCATATCTATCATGTTACACAATTATACCGCGGCCATTTTGCCACACACAGAGACCCCAAGCACTTAAGCAGGATCATCGCCCTGCAGTATTTTTTTCAAAAAACTCTAAAAAATCAGGTTTCCAAGAAAAAAATTCTGCTAAAAGTTTTAAAAACACAAAAGGAGAATACAACCGTATTAGGCGTTATTCTCTCCTTTCACTTTAATGCCGATACCCAGCGTTTTGAAAAAGCCCATGCCATTAAAGCCATTTCTACATGTATCGATAATTACGAATGGATACCCGATTCTTTCATATTGGATAAGCGTGAAGAAAAAATCTGCTCGATTTATTTTGAAATCCAAAAAAATAATTTTTCCAAAGAAGAAATCATGCAGCTTAAAAATAAGCTGCCGAATGCTATTTTTTCCCATACCGAGCCTATTGTCCATAATATTTTCAATCCTCCAAATGAAGAGGAAACTATCCGTAACATCATCCTTTTGAGCAAACAGATCAAATATGTCAAAGACCTGCCGCAAGTCATTATCAACTATGATTCGCAAAATTCTAATGAGATCCAATTTCAAATCATCATGGTCCGAATTCTGCAGGTGCAAACGCCTTCTATCAAACAGCTGATCGACTCTTCCTGCATCTTTTGTCATATTCATTTAGAAGAAGTAAAAACAATAGGCCTGCTGCGGAATAAATATATCAAAGAAGCCAACCTATTCCGTATTTCCATCAACAAAGCCTCCTTTTTCCGCCCTGATAATTCCTTAGACCTTCGTAAGGCCCGTTCTATGGTCGCAGCTGAACTGACAAAAGTGATCGGTGAATTCAGAGATTATAATGGCGGCATGATCGCTAAACAGCACTATGTTTTCAGACAGGCAAAAAAGCTTTTGCCCTTTCTAACCCAGTCTCAAGAGCATTTTCTCGCTAATGTTTTCTACTCTCTTAAACCTACTATCATGCAAAGTATTTTACCCCCCTCTGTTCTTAGCTCGCTTTTTCAAATGGTCTTATCTGCCCTTGATGCAGATCTTTCAAAAAGCCCTTACTTTTTAAACACCTATATTCAAGACAACTATCAAGTGATTTTTATTGCTTCAAACAATCCGAAAATAAAAGAAGAGGTTTATTTAACGATTCGATCCCTGAAATATCCGTCCATCGATTTAGGAACGCTTTCCATTGAGGTAGAAGATATTTCCATTACAGCGCTTTTACACCATCTTCGCGATAATAAACAGCAGGAAAAACTGCTTACGGCCGTTGAAGAAAACCTTAAGGAAAATTTCTACTGATTTTCCTTAACTGTCATATGAACAAGCGCAAACAGCATGATTAAAGCCGCCGTTAAGTTCACGGCCATAAATGCATAGGTAGAAGAACTTTTTAAATTAGCGACTATGTGCGTCTGCATCTCTGCTGAAAAACTATGCAGAACACCAAGCGCTTTTTCCGAATCGGCAAGAACGCCTTCTAATGAAGACGGATCGATCGATTGAGTAGCTGGATTTTGCAGTAGTTCTTTTTTAAAGAAATACTGCTGAATACCTGTAGAAACCGAGCCCATAATCGCTACTCCCAATACCGGCCCTAGTGAGCGAAACATCGTTAAAACTCCCGAAGCCGTCCCTTTTTTCCTATTAGAAACAACGCTTATCCCATGGGAAAACGAAGAGTTGAAAACACCGACAACACCAATGCTCATAAAAAGAAGGGCGGTAAGCAATAATAAAATATTTTGAAAGGGTAAAATAAAAACAACCGCGATCATGGAAACAATAACAAGAATCTGTCCCCCGATTGCAGGCGCTTTAAACCCAAAAAAATCATAAACACGACCGGCAATGGGAGAAATAAATATAATCGGCAAACTGCTGATCATAGTAAAAGTCCCTGCATAAAAAGGCTCAAGCTCCATTGTCTTTTGCAGATAGATCGCCCAAAAAATAGTTACCATTAAGGCAAATCCCATGCTGAAGAGATTAAAGGCCGCCTTTCGATACTCACTATGTTTAAACAATGAAAAATCAATAAAGGGATGTTTTGCCCATTTTTCCGTAAACCGCAGAGCTCCAAGCAAAAGAATGCCTCCAAGTAAAAGAGTAATAATCGGCCATGACCCCCAGCCAAATACTTTTGCCTGCATAATGGCAACTGTCACACATGCAATTGAAGAAGTTATCACCAAGAATCCCCAAAAATCAAAGGTCTCCTCTTTTTTAGAAAAAGAGATAATATATTTATTGCTCATAAGATAGGCGACAAGACATAAGGGAAGATTAATAAAAAATGCATATCTCCAGGAAAGATATTGCGTAAAAGCCCCTCCAATAAACGGTCCGATAATAAGAAAAATCGAAGAAAAGCTCACTTGAAGCCCCATAACCGATCCGACCTTGTTCTTAGGCGTCACATTAAAAAGAATCGGTAATAAAGACGGCAGCATTAAAGCGGCGCCAACCCCCTGAACCACCCTTCCGATAATCATCGTTATACTGCCAATGCTGATACCGCAAATAAAAGAAGACAGCCCAAACAGGCCTAGCCCTAAATTAAACACTTTCTTATGGTCATAAATATCTGCCAGCCTTCCTCCTGCCAGAGCAAAAACAGCCAATACCAAAAGATAAGCATTGATCATCCACTGCAGGGCAATTTCAGAAGATAAAAACTGCTTTTGAATCGTCGGCAGGGCAACGGGAAGTATCGTCTGATCCAAAAAGATCAATGAAGACACCATAATCACTATAACTAAAATGGCTTTAAAGTTATTAGCGGGCATATTTCTTGCCAAAATCGCACAAACGGGTATTTGCTGAAGATATTTTCATTTTCTGATGCATTTTTTTTATGTTAGTATTAATTGTCTGAAATTCTTTTGCTTTTATTTCTAAATAAGACATTTTGGAAGAATGTATTTTATGGATCAACTCATAAATTGTGTTTTTTTCAGTCCCTTCCGGAAAACTGATCCTTTTTTTCTTTTCTTTTTGGACCAAATTGCACTCCTGCAGCCTGTGGATGATCTTCTGTAAGGGGAAAAGGGGTATCTTGGTGTATTTAGAAAGCTCCTTAAAGGTCATTAACTGATTTTGCTTTTTCCATAAAACAGCCAATACCCAGATATGAAGGACCGTATAGGAATCATAGCTTAAGCTATCCCATTTTTTCTCTATTTTACAATAGGCCAGATTCTGATGAACAAAAGATAGCTGCGCCCCCCATAAAAGAAAGATCCAGCTAAGCTGCACCCATACAAAAAAAAGCGGCAGAGCGGCAAAGCTGCCGTAAACCCCTCCCAATCGGGACAGGCCTATCTGAAAAAAGAAATAGCTGCTTTCCAAAAACTGGAAGATCGACCCTGCAATAACCGCCCCTATAAAAGCAGATAGCGCCTGCACCTTTGTACGGGGAAAATACTTGTATAATAAAAAGAACAGGCTCCACGATAGAACATAAGGGATAATCGTTAAGACAACATCGACAATTTCCGTAAGTAAAAGATCTGAAAGGAACCGACTGGTCAATATATGTAAAAATGCAGTAATGATTAAAAAAAGAGGAAAAATCAAAACAACCAGCAGGTATTTCAAATATTTATCTTTAAGCTTTGATTTTTCGCTTACCTTCCATATTTGGTCTAAAGAATTTTCAAGATAAAGGATAACCTTTCTCGAACTCCATAAAAATACAACAACACCAAATGCTCCTAAAACACCGCCTCTTGTTTTTTCAATAGCCTGGTAGACCAAAGGCAGAAGCTCATTAGCAACTGTCTGCTGTTCTTTTAGGCGCTGATGCAGTCCCTCTTCAAAAAGCTCCTGCAGCCCCAAACCTTTAGCAATAGAAAAACAAAGGGCTAAAAATGGAATGATCGCCATCACCGTATAAAATGTTAGACTGCTGGCAATAAAAGCACATTTATTCTTAACAAAATTTTTAAAAGAATATCCCAAAATCTGACTGATGCGTACAAATAATCTTTTCATAATTTCCGTTTAGCAGAAATATCTCTCTAAATAAAGAAAAAAATAGGGGGGGTTCAAAGTTATAACCATCTCAATAGATTATGGAGATACATCTTCTTTGGCCATTATTTTCAACCTCTCATCAAAATAGGAAAGAACTTGCGGATAGTTATGTTTGATCCACCGTCTGAAAAATTTGGTC
>CAZULH010000031.1:1678-11211 GCA_964621105.1 uncultured bacterium | reverse complement strand
TCCTAATACCAAAATTTTTTCGGATTGTACGTATGGTTTCCGCTATGTATAAAAGGTTTTCTTTTGCTTTAAAGCGATAGTACTCATAGTCCATGAATACTTTAGGAATAAAATGCAGTTTTCTTTCGGGGTCTAAAGAGATGCGGCATAAAAGATCAAAGCCCATCCTGTGATAATAGACGGAAGGAAATCCTCCCAGTTTTTTTAAATATTCTTTGCTAAACCAGCAAGATTCCATACGGGTAGGCATAAGTGCGCGGGATAAGTTTTTTGCTGAAAACCCGATTTTTCGTATTTCCGGAAGCTGTCTTTTATTTAAGTCCATGCAATAGGAATAAATTAAACCGGCATCAGAATGGTTTTCGATTTCCTTTTTTATCGTATCGATACCGTGGATCGTAATATAGGTTTCTCCGGGGAGTAAGAACTGAATAAATTTGCCCTTGACTTGAGGGTAGGCGAGGTTGCGCATTTGAGAGATCGGCAAGTTATCTGTATAAATAATTTTGCTGATGCGTTTATTTGACTGCAGCTCTGCAAATTTCTTTTTATAGATAGAGTCGATGACAATAAAGAGTTCAAAGTCCTGGTTTTTCTGCGCTAAAATACTGTCTAGCGTTTGTTTGACCAAATGAGGCTTTTCAGGAACGATAACAATAATGCTGATACTCGAATTTGGCATATGCACATAAGGGTATGACTACCTTCCTGCATAGCAAAAGCAGATTTTTTTTGAAATCTATTGTTTGATAGCAGGCTCTTTTTTTTGTTTTACCATCTTGGAAACAACATCTTTGCTGTCTGCATTTTTGTAAATGGAAGTAGCAGTAGCGATCATAGAGGAAAGATCAGATAAATTTTGCGGGATGATCATGGTATTGTTCGCTTTGGCAAGATTGCCGAACTCTTTGATATATTGTTCAGCAATACGCATGGATACAGCTTCTTTGCCGCCGTTAGTTTGAATTGATTTAGCGACTTCTAAAAGCCCTTCTGCAGTCGCTTTGGAGATCTGATAGATCTCTTGGGAGCGTCCTTCCGCTTCCTGGATACGTTTAAGCTTTTCTCCTTCAGCGCGGTTGATGCAGGCCTGGCGCTCACCTTCTGACTGAGCGATAACAGCACGTTTTTCCCGTTCTGCGCGCATCTGTTTTTCCATAGCATCATTGATGGTTTTAGGAGGTTTGATATCTTTGATCTCATAGCGGTTGACCTTAATGCCCCAAGGATCGGAAGCTTTATCGACCTCCTGGACAATCTGGCCGTTAATATTGTCTCTTTCTTTGAAAGTAGAGTCCAAATCAAGTTTGCCGATAACGCTGCGCATGGTTGTCTGTGAGATCTGGGTAGTTGCAAAAAGATAGTCTACAATTCCATAGGCGGCTTTATATGGATCGACAACCTGCAGATATAAGACGGCATCGACTTCTACCGCGATATTGTCTTTGGTAATGCAGATCTGTACAGGGACATCTATCGCTTTTTCTTTTAGTGAATGTTTATAGGCGACCCGATCGATAATTGGGATAATAATATGAAAACCCGCATCCAGCGTACGGCTGTATTTGCCCAGTCGTTCTATGATAACAACCGTTCTCTGTGGAATGATATAGCTAGATTTGATCAGCAATAGGAAAAAAATACCGATGATGGTAGATGCGATAGTGATCATAATATCCTCTTAATAAATAGGGTTTTCCTTTAAAAAATTATTTAATTCTTCTAATGAGTCTAATAATAGCTGATAATTTGCTTCATTGGGGGTTTTTTGTAAATCGTTAATATATCGTTTAAATTCATTAAAAACTTTGTTCATAATTTTTTCAGGGCTTTCTTTTTTCCATTTATCGGTTGTTTCTTTTTTCCAGTTTAATTCTTTAGAGGCGTTGATCATGCTCTCCATCTGAAATTCTAAATTTTCAGGATTCTTGGACTGCTGGATAGTTTTTTTAAAATTTAAACAAAGATTTTTGAAATAGTGATGAGGGGTTTCGGAAGGATTCATAGCAAAGTTTGCTGGTATGTCCATAAAATCAGGCTCCTTTTATTAAAAATATTAGTGCTCAGCTTACCTGGAACAAAAATTATTTTTAATCAAAAAAAACGTATTTACGATTTCGTAAAAAAAAACTTTAGCTTTTCAAAGAAGCTTTTTCTGTTTGGATGATTGGCTGGGGTCTCAATCTTTTCAAAAGAACGTAAAAGGTCCTTTTGTTTTTGGCTTAAACGCACGGGCGTTTCTACGTTGATCTTGACCAACAAATCTCCTTTAGAAGATGTATGGACATTGGTAAAGCCTTTTCCTTTTACACGATAGGTTTTTCCGGACTGTGTTCCTTCGGCAATGGTAATCTTGCAGATTTCACCATAAGGCGTAGGGACTTCCTTTTTACAGCCTAAAGAGGCTTCTACAAATGTAAGGGGAAGATGCAGATAGACATCATCGCCTTCGCGTATGAAAGTATCGTGAGGTTTGACTTCAATAAAGACATATAGGTCGCCGGCAGGGCCGTTGTTTTCACCGATATCGCCATAGCCTGCCATTTTCAGGCGCATGCCGTTATCAACGCCTGCGGGAATATGTAGATTGACTTTCTTTTTCTTTTTAACTTTACCTGCTCCGAGACATGTTTTGCAGGGGTCGGTGATCTTTTTCCCTTTCCCATAGCAGTGAGGGCAGGTGGAAGACATGCTGAAAAAACCGTGGGACTGATAAACCTGGCCGCTGCCTTGGCAGGTGGGACAGGTTTGGATGCCGTTAGAAGAGGCCGCGCCCCTGCCGGAGCAGCTCTCGCAAGTGGCATAGTTATTTAAGATAATTTCTTTATCGACGCCTTTTGCCGCTTCTTCAAATGAAATGCTGATAGAGGTCTTTTTGCTGGCGCCTTTTCGTGCTCGTTCTGTCTGCGTGTCAAATCCTCCTCCGAAAAACGAGTCGAAAATAGATTCGCCGCCGCCGCCGCCGAAAGCTCCCATAAAGGTGCGAAGGGCTTCTTCCATAGAGGAAAAACCGCCTCCGCCGAATCCGCCGCCGCCCATATGGGCGCCTTGAACGCCTTCTTTTCCGTATTGGTCGTACATATGGCGTTTATTTTCATCGGAAAGCACTTCATAGGCTTCGGATACTTCTTTGAATTTTTTTTCTGCATCAGGATTATCGGGATTGCGGTCAGGGTGATATTTCAGCGCTTTTTTACGATAAGCTTTTTTGATTTCATCAGCTGTTGCAGATTTTTCTATGTCTAGGATTTGATAATAGTCACTCATGATAATACTTGTTTTTTTAAATTCTTTGAAGGTGAGTATAACACAACCAATCTTTCAGGAAAAGCAAAAGCTAGCACACTGAAAGATTGACTGCTAAAAAATTAATAAGAACTCTTGCGGGCTGCTGTTTTTGCACGTTTTCTGGCAGCTTTGGATTTTGCGCGTTTTTTGACAGAGGGCTTATCATAAAATCGATGAGCTTTTGCCGCTTTCATAATTCCTTCTTTGTCAACTTTCTTTTTTAATGCGCGCAGGGCTTTGTCGATAGGTTCTCCCATTCGTACTTTAATCGATGGCATTGTCTTATTCACCCCCTTTAGGATTTTCTTTTGCTCCTATTTTAGGAGATTTCTTGAATATCTAGCAAGTTCTTTGACGTATAACAAAAATTATTTGAGAGAAAAAATATTGAGTAAAATAATGATTATGGCGATAGGGCAAAAATAACGGACAAGAAATATCCATATATTTTCCATTTTTTTAAAGCCTGCGCAGCCGATGAGAATTTCATTAGAGGCATTTTTTGCTTTCCATACCCATCCGGTAAAAATGGCAAGGAGTCCTCCTCCGATGACCATCCCTAAGCTTCCCCAGAAAAAATCCATAATGTTATAAAAACCGCTGATATGGAGTTTGGTAATTGTCATTTGCGAGAAAAAGCTGTTGGCTCCATGAGAGAGGGCGGAGGGAAAAGAAAATAAAAAGGCTAAAGACCCCATGATCCATACGGCTTTTTTTCGAGACATTTTTTTTGTGTCTATTAAGTACATTACCGGCATTTCCAAAAGAGCGATAGCGGTTGTTAATGCGGCAAAGGCTAAAAGTAAAAAGAACAAAAGTCCGAAGATATTTCCAAAGGGCATTTGGCTAAAGACCTTGGGGAGGATTTCAAAGCTTAAGCCTACTCCCTGATCGACGGGTTCATGGAAAGAAAAGATAGCGGGAAAAATAATTAGTCCTGCCAATAAGGCCACGGCGGTATCAAAGCCGGCTATTTTTAGGCTTGAGGAAAATAAATTTTCTTTTTTTCTCGTATAGCTTCCATAGGTGACGAGAACGGCTTCTCCGATAGATAAAGAGAAAAAGGCCTGGCCTAAGGCTAAAAGTATCGTTTCGGTTGTTAATTCGGAAAAATCGGGTTTCAGATAAAAGAGAACGCCTTCCATGCTGTTGGGAAGAGAGAGGGAGCGTACGACTAAAACGATGAGAATAATTAAAAGGATAGGCATGAAAATTTTACTGTAGCGCTCGATTCCTTTTTTTATTCCTTTCATAACAATCAGCATGGTCAAACATAAAAAAAGAGCGGTATAACCTAAAACGTAGACAGGATTAGAGGCAAAATCCTGAAGATTGGTTTGCATGTTGAAAAGCATTTCAACGCAATAGCCCAATGTCCATCCGCCGATCACTGAATAATAGGAAAGGATAAAAAAAGCGGTAAGAATAGCTAGATAGCCGACCAGTTTCCATGAACTTTTAGGCTTAATTGTTTCAATAGCGCCAACGGGATTTTTTTGTGTAAATCTTCCTATGGAAAATTCAACGAGGATAAGGGGAATGCCCAATAAAAGAATAAATAGTAGATAGACGAAAACAAAGGGAGCGCCTCCTGAATGAGCGACAAGATAAGGGAACCTTTGGATATTTCCCAGCCCTATGGCGGCGCCGGAAGTTGCTAAAATAAAACCAAGCGTCGAGGCCCAGCCTTCACGTTTCTTTTTATGGGTTGGCATAGTATTTTTTTTCTAAAAAGAATAGCAGGGAAGATCTTTATGAAAAATAGGAAAAAGTAAACTGTCCGTTTTGGGTATATTCTTTATTTTTAAATTTCAGCGAAACGATAGATGCAAGAATTTCCGGGTCGAGCTCTTTTTGGATAAAGGAAATATCGGAAAACTTTTCTTGCAGCAATGAGGGAGAGGGCGTGTAGATACAAGAAAAATTAGAGAAGATCTTTTGCGCCTGCTCATTTTTATGATGTCTGCAGGTATTGTCGGTATGGATAAAAACCCCATGTTGTCCGCCATTGTAAGCGGAGGGGCTTGTAATAGCAGCAAGAGGGCAGTAGCTGATGATAGGAATTTTTTTAGCATAAGAGAGGCTTTTACAAATAGCTCCTCCGATACGAAGGCCTGTAAAAGAGCCGGGGCCCTGGCTGCAGGCGACAAAGTCCAGATCTTTAAGCAGCTCTTTTTGTGCAAAGACTTCTGAGAAAAGATGGACAGACATGGAAAATTTTCTCAAGATTTTTTTTTGATAAATAATTTTTTCATTTTCAATAATCAGAAAAAGAGCATTTTCAAAGCTGGTATCTAAAATAATCCCTTTCATTGTTCTCATCTATTTTTCTTAAACATTTTAGCATATGTATTTGATTTACAAAAAGGTCGTATTGCGGTATTTCAAAAGAAGTGGTAAAGTATGGGTTTTATTTCAAAAAAAATCTGTGTAATTAAGAGGAAAGGAAATGATCCGGGAAGATGACGATAGTTTGCATGATGATATCATTGAAACACCGATGAAAGAAGAAGCGATATTGGAAGAAAAGAAAATGGGATCTCCGAAAGAGGCTACTCCTTTTTATCCGGAAGATCTGTGTATTATTCCCTTGAGCAAAAGGCCTTTTTTCCCCGGCATGGCAGCGCCGATCCTGATTGAAAAAGGAAAGTTTTATGAAGTATTAAAAATGGTGGCAAAAACCGACCATAAGTGCATGGGGCTTTTTTTAACGAAAGAAGAAGAGGCCAACCTCTATAAGATTTCGGTAAAAGATCTCTGCCAGGTAGGAGTTGTCGGTAGAATTTTGCGGATAATCCCTTTAGAGACGGGAGGAGCGCAGGTTGTTTTGAACATGGAAAAAAGAATTTCCATAGAAGAGGCCATTCAAGACAAATATCTTAAAGCGCGGGTAGCATATCATGAGGACCCTCCTCTTTCTAAACTGAGCAAAGAGCTGAAAGCCTATTCGATCAGCATTATTACAACGATCAAAGAACTTTTAAAACTAAATCCTCTTTTTAAAGAGGAGCTGCAGATCTTTTTAAGCCATTCTGATTTTACCGAGCCCGGAAGGCTGGCGGACTTTGCTGTTGCCCTAACAACATCAGGAAGGGGAGAGCTGCAGGAGGTATTGGAAGCGTTCGATCTGCAGAAACGTATCGATAAAGCCTTGCTGCTATTGCGCAAAGAATTGGATTTAAGCAAACTGCAGAGCAGTATCAATCAGCGTATTGAAGCGACGATTTCTAAGGCCCAGCGTGAATTCTTTCTGCGTGAGCAGCTGAAAGTTATTAAAAAAGAACTAGGAATGGCCAAAGATGACAAATCGGTCGATATAGAAAAATTTGCAGAACGGCTTAAACATAGAAAAGTGCCTAAAGAAGTGCAGAAAGTGCTTGATGAGGAAAAGGACAAATTAAATTCACTCGAAATTCATTCTCCTGAATATGGCGTATGCCGAAATTATCTCGACTGGCTGACAATTACTCCATGGGGGATGTTCAGTGAAGAAAATCATGATGTCGAACATGCTCATAAAATTCTCGAAGCAGATCATTACGGCCTAAAAGATATTAAAGAGAGGATATTGGAATTTATCGGCGTCGGCAAATTATCGGGAGGCATTAAAGGAAGTATTATTTGTCTTGTAGGGCCGCCGGGAGTAGGTAAGACAAGTATCGGTAAAAGTATTGCCAGATCTTTAAATCGAAAGTTTTACAGGTTCTCTGTCGGAGGAATGCGGGACGAAGGCGAGATCAAAGGCCATAGGCGTACCTATATTGGAGCAATGCCCGGAAAAATGATTCAGGCCTTAAAAAGCTGTGAGACCATGAACCCTGTGATCATGATCGACGAAGTGGATAAAATGGGATCGAGCTATCAGGGCGATCCTGCCTCTGCCCTTTTAGAGGTATTGGATGCAGAGCAGAACGTTTCCTTTATGGACCATTATTTGGATGTGCCCTGTGACCTTTCCAATATTTTATTTATTGTTACGGCCAATATTTTAGATACGATCCCCGAGCCTTTAAAAGACCGTATGGAAGTGCTGCGACTTTCTGGTTATATTCAGGAAGAAAAAATTGAGATCGCAAAAAAATATCTGGTTCCCCGAAATAGAAAACGCATGGGGATTAAAGCGAATCAGGTACAGTTTTCTAAAATCAGTTTAGCGCAGATTGCCAATGCTTATGCGAGGGAAGCCGTCGTTCGGAATTTAGAAAACAATATCAAAAAAATTCTAAGAAAGATCGCATTAAAGCTTGCAAAAGCAAAAAAATCAGAAAAATACCTGATCACTGATACCAACTTAAAAGAGTACTTGGGAAAGCCTGTCTTTACCGAGGATATGTATTTTGAGAAAATGCCGATAGGGGTCGCAACCGGTTTGGCATGGACATCGATGGGCGGAGTTACCCTGTATATTGAAGCGATCGATTATGCTTTTGATAAAACCGATATGAAGCTCACGGGACAGGCCGGCGATGTGATGAAAGAATCTGCGCAAATTGCATGGAGCTATCTGCACAGCAATGTCTCAAAATATGCAAAGGGGATTCCTTTTTTTCCAAAGCAGCAGGTGCACATTCATATCCCTGAGGGAGCAACGCCAAAAGATGGGCCTTCTGCGGGAATAACGATGGTGACCTCTGTCCTCTCTCTCTTAAAACAACAGCCGATAAAAGAAAATCTGGCGATGACAGGAGAGCTTACGCTGACAGGAAAAGTGCTGCCGATAGGAGGATTGAAAGAAAAGCTGATCGCTGCCCGCCGCTCTAAAATAAAACATTTAATTTTCCCTAAAGAGAATTTACGCGACTATGAAGAATTACCGCAATATTTGAAAAAAGGTTTGCATATTCATTTTGTCAGTCATTATGATGAGGTCTTTAAAGTCGCCTTTGGGAAAACAACAGATTATGAAAAAAAACTGGATACAAAAAAGCAAAGAAAAAGTTCTTCTTCCCGAAGAGCTAAAAAAGCAAAGTCAAAAACTAAAGAGCGAAAATAAAACGATTGCTACCTTAAACGGTTCTTTTGATCTTTTGCATGCCGGCCATCTGCATATTTTATATGAAGCATCCAAGCAGGCAGACTGTTTGTTTGTTTTGTTAAATAGCGATCATTCCATACAGGAAAATAAAGGGAAGGACAGGCCGATTATCTCACTTGAAGAAAGAATGCAGATGATAAGCGCGCTTTTCTTTGTCGATTATGTTTCCTGGTTTGAAGAAGAAGATCCTAGATATGTTTTATCCATGATCTGTCCAAATGTTCATGTGAACGGAGCGGAATACGGGAGTGAGTGCATCGAAGCGGCAACGGTTATTGCCAACGGCGGCAGGATTCATTTGGTGGAAAGAATAGAAGGTTTATCAACGACACAAATAATCAGGAAATTACAGCATGCGTATCATAGCCCAGTTTGAAAAGGAACAAATAGCTCAAAGGTTTTCCTATTTTTTGCAAAAGGAAAATATTGAAAATACATTGGAGATGCAGCTTGATCAAAAGACCAATCAGATCTCGTATATTATTTGGGTGCATGATGAAGACGATCTGTCTAAAGCTACTTCTTTTTTAAAAGAATTTCAGAAAAATCCTAACGACCATCATTTTGATGTTTCCCTGCAGGAGCTGCAGAAAGAAGAGCCGCAGGAAGAGCTTTCAAAAGAAGAAGAGATCAAGCGCCTGCAGACGATTATTCCGTCCAAACAGGCGGCAAGAAAGCCGGTCATGTATTTTTTAACGGCCTTTTTCTTTGTTGCGTGCGTATTGTTCTTTTTTATTTCCCTTATGCAGAAGATCAATATGACCAAGGAAGGAAATTTTTTATCAGGCTTTCAGTTTACGCCGATTGAAATGTCCATGATCTATGATGTGCCGCAGGAGCTTGTTGTCTTTAATCAAAAAATACAGACGCTGCCTATCGAACCGGAAAAACCTATCGACAAACAGCCGCTTGAAGTGCAGGAAGCGATCAAAAACTTTGAAAATCAGCCTCAGGGCCTTTATGACAGCGTCGTGGAAAAATTAACAAATCCTAATAAACCTCTGCAGATGCCGGATATCGGTTTTACAAAAATTAAAAAAGGCGAAGTCTATCGCATTATCAGCCCCATTTTTCTCCATGGAGGATTTTTACATATTCTTTTCAATATGCTGTGGCTGTGGGTGCTGGGGAGGCAGATAGAAGAGAGGCTTTCTCGATTCAAATATCTTTTATTGGTTATGAACCAAAAATAATTCCCGAGCTAATGATA
>CAZULH010000031.1:0-1668 GCA_964621105.1 uncultured bacterium | reverse complement strand
AGGTAACCAAACCTGACTGTTTTTTCATTCTTGTATTCGTTGTGGCGGTCGTTATTGCGGCGGCGGTTTCCAATACACTGCAATATATCGTCAGCGGCCCGTATTTTCTTGGATATTCAGGCGTTATCATGGGGATGGTCGGTTTTATATGGAGCCGTCAGAGGGCCGCTCCATGGGAGGGCTATCCTCTTCAAAAAGCAGTTTACATGTTTTTAGGTTTTTATATCTTAGCTGTTTTAGGCATACAAATTTTTGTATTTGTCAACCAGCTCTATGGAAAAGTCGAGTATCATCAGATGATTGCCAATACCGCTCACATAAGTGGCTTGATTACAGGGTGGGTTTTAGGTAAAATGAATGTCTTTTCAGGGAGGCCACTTGAGCGTTAAAGACATTATTATTCTCGGCTGTTCAAGCCAGCAGCATACACGGCAGAGAAATCATGGAGCTTATCTTATTCGATGGAATGATGAGGGGCTGTTATTTGATCCGGGCGAAGGGACGCAGCGGCAGTTTATTTTTGCCAATGTTGCTCCTACCTGTGTGACGCGCATGTTCATCAGTCATTTTCATGGGGACCACTGTTTGGGCATGGGCTCGATGCTTCTGCGTTTAAACTTGGACAAAGTAACGCATCCGATCCGCTGCTACTATCCTAAAAGCGGTAAAAAATATTTTGACCGTTTGCGCTATGGCTGTATCTATCATGAAAATATTTCTGTGATAGAGAATGCTGTGAAGAAAGACGGAATTGTTGAGAAAGATGAAAAATTTACCATTGAGGCCAAATTCTTAAAACATGGCGTTGACAACATTGGATGGAAAATTACCGAGGCCGACCGAAGAAAATTCCATAAGGACAAACTGCAAAAGCTAGGGATAGAAGGCCCCATGGTCAAGGAACTGGAAAGAAAAAAACAGCTTACTATCAAAGGGAAAACCGTTCATATCGATGATGTCAGCTGGATACGCAAAGGGGATTCGATAGCGGTTGTGATCGATACGCTTTTTTGCCCTGAAGCAATAGAGCTGGCAAAAGGAGCAAAAATTCTTATTTGCGAAAGCACTTTTTTAGAAGAGCATAAGCATTTGGCAAAAGAATATATGCATATGACGGCGAAACAGGCAGCGACGATTGCTAAAGAAGCAGGTGTCGAGCTATTGATTTTAACGCATTTTTCTGCCAGATATACCGATCCTTCCCTATTTGAAAAAGAGGCAAAGGAAATTTTTCCTAATGTTGAAGTTGCTGAAGATCTGAAAAGGATTCCTTTTCCTTCTTAGAAATATAGATATCCCAAAAATGAATATAGGGTGCCTTCATATGAAGATGCCTCAGGCGCAGGAAGAAAGGTTAAAAAGTTTAAGGCAATTCTGCTCTCTCTTCTTTGCTGCTCTGTGAGAGAGGCTTCATTGAAAGTAAATGCATATTTGCAAGCAAGTCCCATGTATTCGGGAGGATTTTCTAAACGCATTTCAATCTTGGATGCTAATAACTTATCAGCTCCATAAATAAGGCCGAAAAAAGTTTCTTCTGCTCCATTGACAATCTTCATAATATTAGACTGAAAGGGGACGGTTCTTGTTGAAGCAGGTCTAGCAATTGGCATATAGGGTCTCTTGTTGATGTTGTAAGATGTTAGAACATGTCATGGCGTAGGCACAGGC
>CAZULH010000030.1:0-11293 GCA_964621105.1 uncultured bacterium | reverse complement strand
CTTCCGACTGCCGTCATTCCCAATGATGCGAAAAGATAAGGGAGCATTCCTCCTAAGAAAAGACCGATAACGACATAAGGGTCCTGCAGGAAGAACTGCAGATCAATTTCAGGGAAATAGTGGTTGAGGTCTTCAATATAGGAAGCGAATAATACTAAAGCGGCAAAGGCGGCTGAAGCGATGGCATAACCTTTAGTTACGGCTTTTGTCGTATTGCCGACGGCATCAAGTGCATCGGTAATTTTTCGTACACTTTCCGGCAGGTTTGCCATTTGCGCAATTCCTCCGGCATTATCGGTAACAGGGCCGTAAGCATCTAATGCAATGACCATTCCGGCAAGGGCCAGCATGCTGGTGGCTGCAATGGCAACGCCATAGAGAGCGGCATTAAGATAAGCGATTAAAATACCGGCGCTGATAATAATTACAGGCAGGGCAGTTGCTTCTAAAGAGATAGCCAAGCCCTGAATGATGTTGGTTCCATGGCCCGTTGTCGATGCTTTGGCAATTGATTTGACGGGACGGTATTTGGTGGAGGTATAATATTCTGTAACCCACATAAGCAGTCCTGTAACAACAAGCCCTATGATCGAACAGAGGAAAAGGTTCCAGCCGTAAAAGGTAGTGTCTTCAATACGGAAGGATTCGGTTGACCAGCTGATCCACAAATGAGTAAACAGGGCGATGAATAGTGCTGAAAAGATCGCTGAGACAATGAAGCCTTTATATAAGGCGCCCATGATATTCTTTTTCTTGCCGAGTTTTACAAAGAAGGTCCCGATGATCGAAGCAATAATACAAACACCGCCTATTCCGAGGGGATAGACCATCATGATATGCTGCAGAGCATCTTTAAATAGAATAGCTCCCAGAAGCATGGTACCGACAATTGTGACCACATAAGTTTCGAAAAGGTCGGCTGCCATTCCTGCGCAGTCGCCGACGTTATCGCCGACGTTATCTGCGATAACTGCGGGGTTGCGCGGATCGTCTTCGGGGATGCCGGCTTCCACTTTACCTACAAGGTCAGCGCCTACGTCTGCGCCTTTGGTGAAAATTCCTCCTCCCAATCTTGCGAAGATGGAGATCAAGGAAGCGCCGAAGCCGGTAGCAACGAGGGCTTCTAATATTTTTTTAATGGGCAGTCCCTGCTCGCTTAGCAGCATGTAGTATGAGCTTAGTCCTAATAAAGCCAGCCCTACAACTATAAGGCCGGTGATAGCTCCAGAACGAAAGGCTATGGTCAAGGCCGGCTGCAGACCTCGTTTAGCTGCATGGGCAGTACGCAGGTTGCCGCGTACGGAAATGTTCATGCCGATATAACCGGCAGCTCCTGATAGAATAGCGCCGATAGCAAATCCGATGCCGACATATAATCCCAACTGCCATGAGAGAAAGATAAAAATAACGATCCCTACAATGGCGATAACCCGATACTGGCGGTTCAGATAAGCTCTGGCTCCTTCCTGAATGGCATAAGCAATTTTCTGCATCTTTTCCGTTCCTTTGCTTTCGGACAGAACCGATCGGATCATTATCAATCCATAAACAAGGGCGGCAATAGAAGAAATAATTAAAAATCCATAAACTTGATACAACATGAACTCTTTTCCTTTTCAAATAACTTTAATTCTTTGAAATCATAGGGAAAGGAGATTTATTTATCATCAATTTTCTTAGATTGATGATGAAATCCCTGCATCGTTTCCCGATGTAAAAATTCCTTATACAAAGAAGGCAGAATTTTTGTTTTTTGTGTTTTGATCCATTGAGGGGCTATCAGGTGATGGGGATGGCCGTTGCCGGAAAGACGGTGGATAATACATGTGGGATGGATATATTCTAAAAAATCACAGAGCAGATGAATGTGCTCATCAAAGCCCAGGGGCGACCATTTGCCTTCATGATAGAGTTTGGCAAGAGGCGTATTTTCCATGGCGACTAAAGTGTGAATTTTAATTCCCTGTACTTGAAGATAGGCCAGTTTTTTTGCTGTTGCTATTTGCTCTTGGGGGCTTTCATCAGGCAGTCCTAAAATAACATGGACGCAGTGTTCGAGCTCATACTTTTTAAGCAGGTCATAAGCGGCAAGAAAATCTTTATGGGATTCTTGCCGATTGATAAGGGAAAGGGTTTTGTCGTGGATGCTTTGCATGCCCAGCTCGATGCATACGTAAGGAAATTTTTTTTTATATTCGGCGATCATCTTCACTTTTTCTTCATCGATGCAGTCAGGCCGGGTGGAGATGCTCAGGCCGATAATATCAGGATGGGAAAAAAGAGCTTTGTCATAAATTTTTTTTAAGTGATCGCAGGGAGCGTAGGTATTAGTAAAAGATTGAAAATAGGCAATAAATTTTTTAGCGCCATAGCGGCTTTTTCGTACATCGATGTTGATTTTTGCCTGTTGTTCTATTGGGGTAGAGGCACAGTGCGTGCGGGAGGAAGATCCTTTTTCATCACAAAAGATGCATCCCTTTTTTCCTTTTGTGCCGTCGCGGTTGGGACAGGTAAATCCTCCGTCCAAAGAAATTTTATATACACGTGTTTGAAAGCGTTTTTTTAAGTATTCGTTATAGGTATATATGGGCGGCTTTTCACTCATAATCAATTGTCTTTTTTTTCTAAATTCAGTATGATCGTTTTTTTTAATATAAAAAGCGAAAGAAAAATGAATAAGAAAATTAAATTAGTTTTAGCAATAAGAAATATTTTACTGGTATTAGCTAGCTTTTATTTTTGTTTTTATCTTTTATTCCCCTATCTGCTGAATTGTTATGATAATTATTCTGCGACAAAATCCGTAGGATGGGTGCATAAGAAACTGAAAGTGGGAAACGATACCGTCGCCTATGTTGAAAAAGGAGAAGGCCCCTGTGTTTTATTAATACACGGATTTGAAAATGAAAAGAAGTTTTGGGCGCCTTATATTGGAAAAATTGGAAAGAACTATCATTATATCGCTTTAGACCTTCCCGGACATGGCGATAGCACAGTTTCTGAGAAGCATCATTTCGATATCTTTAATCTTGCCAGGAACGTTAAGGAATTCGTCGAGCAGAAACAGATCAAGGATTTTCATCTGATCGGCTCTTCTTTAGGGGGAGGCGTTGTTATTGCTTATGCGACCGCATATCCGGAAGATGTCAAAAGTCTTTTGGCCTTAAATCCCTTTGGGGCAAACCCCAAGGTGATCAACGCAACGCATCAGGGGGCTTTGGATGGAACAAACAATGTGTTTATTCCAAGAAGCCTAAAAGCTTTGGATGTATTGACCAATCGTACGATTGGTAGGTCTCTTCGGGTACCTGCCTTTTTTAAATGGCTGTTTTATAACAATATGAAAATGAAAATCGATTTTTACGATGCGAAATTTCAAGAGATGCTAAAAACTAGAACGGTGGAACCTTATCTGTCCTCTATTCAGGCTCCGGTTACTTTATGTATCGGTGAAAATGATGCGATCGTTCATCCGACTACCGGCGATGTGATTGAGGAAGAACTGATCAAGGCTGGCAAGAAAGTCAATAAAGTTGTTATTAAGAACGGCACGCACGTATTTGTCGATCAGGCTTTTGATGAAGTGATCAGACAGATCAGCCTGCATTTGGAAAAATACGAATCAGCGGACCAGGCAGAGTAGTCCCTGTTGTTCTATCATTTTTTTCATGTTGCGCATAGCAACTGGAGAAAAAGGTTTTGCCGATAATAGCGAAGCGTCCAGTACGCTGTGAGAGGAAAAATTCTGCAGGACGTATTTTTTTGCTCCCTTAATCATATTGGCAATGGCTAAAATGTCTTCCTCCGTATGCAGGGAAGGGACAATAGTTGTACGAAACTCATAATCTAGGCAGTTGTTCATAATCAGATCGATGCTTTCCCTTATTTTTTTTGTGTCTACATTGACCATTGTAACGAGAGAGTATTTCTCAAGAGGGGACTTGATGTCCATGGCAACATAGTCTAGTAGGTTTTGTTCCAAAAGTTTTTCTAGTTTTTGTGGGAAAATACCGGAAGTATCTAACTTGATCGCATATCCCATATCTTTAATGGACTTGATAAAGTCGATAATATCTTCATGGAGAAGAGGTTCTCCTCCGGATATCACCACTCCCTGCAGCTGCTTTTTTCTTTTTTCTAAAAAGTCAAAGATTTCCTGCAGAGGGATCGGTTTTTGAAAATGCTTTGGAATAACGAGGTTTTTATTATGGCAGAAACTGCAGCGGAAAGAGCAGCCCTGCGTGAACAGGACTGCTGCCAATTTTTTGGGAAAGTCGATCAGAGATAATTTTTGTAATCCGCCGATAATCATATTATTTTACCTGCAAAGATAGCGAGTTTTGTATTTTTGCCGACTGATAGGTTTTACGGATATTAAATTCCGCCTGTTTGCCTTCATTCCACTGTTCGACGGGACGCAGATATCCGACAACGCGTGAATAGACTTCGCAGTCCGCATTACAGATCGGACAGTTTTTCTGTTCGCCGTCCTGGTATCCGTGGCTGGGGCAGACGCTGAAGGTGGGGGTTAGGGAAAGGTAGGGAAGCTCATAGGTGGAAAACACTTGTCTTATTAGTGTTTTTACCGTTGCGGCTTCCTCAATACGCTCGCCGATAAAGGCGTGTAAGACTGTGCCTCCGGTATATCTTTTCTGCAGGGAGTCCTGATGATCGAGGGCTTCAAAAAGATCATCGGTATGTTCTACAGGAAGCAGGGTGGAGTTGGTGTAGAACGGATTGGTATCGGGAGCTTTATTTGCGCAAATAATATCAGGATAGCGTTTTTTATCGATCAGCGCCAGTCGGTAGCTGGTGCCCTCTGCCGGTGTTGCTTCCAGGTTATAGAGATGATTGGTTTCTTCCTGGATAGCGGCAATTTTTTCACGCATAAAGTCAAGTACTTCTACCGAGAACTGTTTGCCCTTTTCTGTTGCGATCGTGGTGTTTAAAAGGTTTGTGCAGGCCTCGTTCATTCCGATAATGCCGATAGTAGAGAAATGATTTTGCCAGTAGATGCCAAAGCGTTCTTTTATATCCCGCAAATAGAATCTGGAATATGGATAAAGTCCGGCATCGGTTAATTTTTCCAGTACTTTTCTTTTAATCTCCAAACTTTCTTTAGCAAGGTCCATCACTTTGTCTAAATGCATAAGGAATTCTTTTTTATCATTAGCTAAATAGCCGATACGGGGAAGGTTGATTGTAACGACGCCGATCGATCCTGTTAGGGGATTGGAGCCGAACAGTCCTCCTCCGCGGCTGAGCAGTTCTTTTGTGTTGAGCCTGAGCCTGCAGCACATGGAACGTGTGTCTTCCGGGTCCATTTCCGAATTGATAAAGTTGGCAAAATACGGAATGCCGTATTTTCCTGTTACTTTCCATAAAAGCTCATAGTTTGGATTTTCCCAGTCAAAGTTTTTGGTGATGTTATAAGTAGGGATAGGAAAAGAAAAAACGCGGCCTTTGGCATCGCCTTCCATCATTACTTCTAAGAAGGACTGGTTGATCATGTTCATTTCTTCTTGGAATTCGCCATAGGTTTCTTTTTGCGGCTTTCCTCCGATAATTATCGGTGAATCTGCATACAGGGAGGAGGGGTGCAGGTCCATTGTAATATTAGTGAAAGGAGTTTGGAAGCCGACGCGTGTTGGAACATTAATATTAAAGAGAAATTCCTGCATGGCCTGTTTGACTTGAGGGTAGGTTAATTGATCATAACGGATATAAGGAGCGAGCAGGGTATCGAAACTGGAGAAGGCCTGTGCGCCTGCCGCCTCTCCCTGCATCGTGTAAAAAAAATTGACAACCTGACCTAGGGCGCTGCGGAAATGTTTTGGGGGATTGCTCTGAACTTTTCCTGATACGCCCTGAAAGCCGACAGTCAATAGGTCTTTAAGGTCCCATCCGACGCAGTATACGGAAAGATGGCCCAGATCGTGCATATGAAAGGTTCCTTCTACGTGTGCCTTTTTAATATGCGAAGGATAGATTTTATTTAGCCAGTAGAGTTTGCTTGTCTCTGAAGAAATGTAGTTGTGCAGGCCCTGAAGAGAATAGGTCATGTTGCTGTTCTCTTTAACCTGCCAGTCGAGTTTGTTTAAGTACTGATCGATCAGGTCGACA
Source organism: uncultured bacterium (assembly GCA_964621105.1). GTDB lineage: Bacteria > Chlamydiota > Chlamydiia > Chlamydiales > SM23-39 > CAZULH01. The sequence goes on along the minus strand of CAZULH010000030.1, from coordinate 5,170 downwards.
CCTGCCTGTGTTGCAATCTCACGGATTTTTGCATGCTGTTCTCTATATATGATGTAAGCTTTGGCTGTTTTTTTGAAGGTAGAGATAAGAACTTCTTCAACGACGTCCTGAATTTCTTCGACGGTTGGAATGGGGTTGGTTATCACCTGTTTGGCCAGCTGAAGAACTTTTGTGGATAAAGTTTTTGCCGTTGTTTCGTTAAATTCTTCTGTTTCCCTGCCGGCTTTAACGATTGCATTGATGATCTTTTTAGGATCGAAGTCAACGACTTGGCCGTTACGTTTTTGGATTTGGCTAAAGGGGGCTTGATTGGTATTTTTCATAATTCTCTCCTAGGCTGTAAAACACCACATGTTGTGTTTTTGTTTCTCTTTACCTACTATATATTGAATTTTGGAATTTTTTGGCCAGCAAAATTTTAAATTTTTTTTTAACTCTTTATTAACCAGCAATTACGAAAAAACTGCGTGACTGCCAATCCTTTTCATAAACGTTCAAACCGGCGGTGATCAGAAAATTTATCGCAACGGTAAAAATGAAATGAACCTGAAATCCAAAGGTAGGTATGTAAAAAAGGTTAACCGCTAAAGAAGAAAGGCCCAGCTGTAGGAAATGGGCGAGAAAACGAATAGCGACAGGAGATTGATCGGGGCAGATTTTTTTAAACAGCGGCGCTAAAGAAGCATTTAAAACGGAGAAGAAAATTCCGGAAGTAGCGGCAGCTAAAATAACCGAAGCCGGGCAGGGGTTTAAATATAAACAGGCGCCCGCGGCCGAAGCGACAGAAGAGATGCAGACGTTCTGGACAATATTTTTCGGCAGATAGTTCCAGTAGCGCATAAAGGGATTAGAGGTTTCAGTCATACACAGGTTGATAAATTTTCAATAGTTTGAAGGAGAAAACGGTTTTTTTCAAGGGGAATTAATATATATGCCCATACGCGACAAAAGAAAACGAAAGACAAGGATTGGGTGAAAAAGAGCGTGTTTGATCAGTTGCAGATAATTAACATCGGACAATTTTTTTTTCAGCTCGTAAGGATGGTCTGCATAGGCATCCATGATCCATAAATGATAGGGCGGCGGCATGGGAGGAAGATCGTTAATGGGAAAATAAGCAATATCGGCTGTTTCTTCCGTTATCTTTAAATTACCTTTTTTCTTCACAAGCTCAAAAAGATCGGTATATCTTGTAAGGCGGTTGACAGGAATATAAGTGCCGACCTTTTTTTTTATTTCGACGACAAGCCCTGTTTCCTCATAAATTTCCCGTATGATTGCTTCCTGCGAGCTCTCCTTGGGCTCAATGCCGCCTCCCGGCAGCACCCAGACAGGCACATCTCTTCTTTTAATTAGAAGAGCTTTTTTTCTATCATGAGAAAAAATGATTCCTGCTACACTTTGAATTTTCATGTTTGCCCAAAAGAATACAGATGATTACAATTTGAGAGTAACATAACAGATAAAGATGATAAAACGGATTTTTTTTCTATTTTTCTTTTTTCTTACGACTGCCTGCTATAAGGACCATCTTTATGTACAGCAGGAATGGGTAGGAAAAGATGACTTGGCAAGCACACATGTGGATACGCCTGATCCTAGATCTAAACATCCAAAGACCGGTCAGCAGATCATCGTATGCTGGGATTTCCCCTTAAGTATTTATAAAAAAGAGCTGTCGATGAAACTTCAGGTCCGCTTTTGGGACCAGACGCAAAAAGAAGAGCTTTGTGTTTTGGACAAGAAAAGAGGCTACGCCGCTTTTTTCTTTGAGAATGATAAGAAGCTGCAGGACAAAAAGATTTTAACCTATCGAATTGAAATCCATTCAAAAGACAATGAGCTCGTAGAAGAGTGGGTCCATCAGTTTTGGACGGAGTCTATATCCGTTGACTAATTTCTTTATTAAAGAAATTTTTACAAGCTATCCCCAATATGTGTAAAAAGACGTATGATCAGGCGGACAATAAATTCCAAATGCACTATGATGGTAACCTGGAGTATTTAATAAATATAAAGTAATCGAATGCTGAAGGCGCTGCAATATATTGATGTTATCCTGTGGGGAGGGTTTTTAAACTTTTTCCTATTAGGTCTGGGCATTTTTCTTACCCATCAGTTTAAGGGCGTTCAGTTCAAATATTTATTTTATTCATTAAAATTGGCTTTTTCCAAGCATGACTCCAAGGCCAAAGGCGATATCAGCCAGTTTCAGTCCTTGATGACGGCGCTTGCGGCGACCATTGGCATCTGCAGCATTGCCGGCATGGCAACGGCAGTAGTCGGCGGAGGGTATGGCGCTATTTTCTGGATGTGGATCGTTGCTTTTTTGGGGATGGCGACAAAATATGCCGAAGCGATATTAGCGATCAAATACCGAAAAATGAATGAAAAAAAAGAAATGGCAGGCGGACCGATGTATTATCTGCAGGCGGGCATGAAATCTAAAAAATGGGCCATTCTTTTTTCTATATTCGGGGCATTAGCAGCATTGGGCGGCGGCAATCTTATTCAGTCACAATCGATCTCGGACGCAATTCGGGAAATTTATCCTGTTTCCCCTTTTTATATCGGACTTGTGTTAGCGGTTTTAGCCGGCGGCGTTTTGGTTGGAGGGATCAAGTTTTTAGGCAAGGTCAATGCCTGGCTGGTTCCTTTTATGGCTCTTTTTTATGTAACGGGAGGGCTGATCATCATTTTTATGAACATCTCACATATCCCTTCCGTGTTTGCCAAGATCTTTCAGCAGGCCTTTTCTTTTTCTTCTGCCGGATGGGGAATAGCCGGCGGCAGCTTTTTTACTGTGATGCAAATGGGTATAGCCAGGGGGATATCTTCGAACGAGGCGGGCATGGGCAGTTCGCCTATTGCTGCAGCAGCAGCAAAAACACATGAGCCAGCAGAGCAGGGGCTGATATCGATGTCGGGAGTTTTTCTATCCAGCTTTGTTGTCTGCACCATTACCATTTTGGTATTGGGAGTGACCGGTGTTGTCGGAACGCTTAATTCTCAAGGAGAGCTGCTTAACGGTGCAGCCTTGGTCATGCATGCTTTTGATCTGCATATTCCCTATGGCAAATATGTTGTTGCAATAGGGCTTGTTTTATTTGGGTTCTCAACGATTTTAGGATGGTCGTATTGCGGAGAAAAATGTATGGAGTACTTATTTTCTTCTAAGATCATCCGTTTGTATCGGTTATTGTTTGTCGGTGTTGTTTTTATCGGCGCTTTTTTACATATCGATGTCGTATGGGCGCTGGCGGATATTTTTAACGGTCTGATGACCTTTCCTAATCTTTTGGGGATTTATTTTTTGAGCCATGTCGTAAAAAAGGAAACGGAGAAATATTTCCAAAAAGACGATATTATCAAGGAATTAAGCTAACTATTCGTAACTTTGCAGCTTCTTACTGATCTCTGAGAGTTTTTTTTCTGTTTCCTGCTGCTGCTGCTGCATTTTAACAACGACTTCTTTCGGCGCTTTTTCTAAAAATTCAGTGTTGTCAAGCCTCTGCCTGTTAACTGTAAGCTGTTTGGTAAGCTTTTCATGTTCTTTTTCCAGCCGCTGTTTTTCTTTTTGTTTGAATGATTCAGGAAGAGCGATGAACAGTTTGATATTGCCGACGATAGAAGAAGAGCCGTAACTTGTCGGCATTTTTGTTGCATAGGCGATAGATTTAGGCTTGATTAAGGCATGGAACAGGTGTTCATTTTCTTTTACCCATTTTAAATCCGTCTCTTTTTTTGCAATGAAGGTCAGATCGATTTTTTCCGATGGCAAAAGTCCCATTTCTCCGCGGATATTGCGGACGGAGTAAATCATTGCCTGGATATTTTCAAAGTCTTTTTCTAAGTTGAGGTCGATATCTTTTTTATTGATGACTTGAGGATATGCGGAGACCATGCAGGCCTCGCTGCTTAAGGCTTTAATCGTATGCAAACAGTAAGGGTCGATCTCTTTTGTAGAAGAAAGAGAGGGAAAATGCTGTTTTAGCAAAGCGAAGATCTCTTCGGTAATAAAGGGAGCAAAAGGATGCATGGCCTGCAGGGTAATCGTTAAAATGCAGGCAAGCAGCTTCTGTTTGTTCTTGAAGAGGGTTTTATCGCCGCGTTTTTGAAAAAGGACAGGCTTGATCATTTCAAGATAGTTTGCGCAGAAATCATTCCAGAAAAAGTCATAGGCCAAAAGGGCGGACTTATCAAAAATATAACGGCTGATGTTGTCATTAACGGTGTCAACCATTCTGTTTACGCGGGAGAGGATCCATGTATCTTCCATTTCCAATAAGGAAAGATCGATCCCTTTTTCCATTTCCTCTTTTGTCAGAGTATCATTTTGCTGCAGGTTCTGAAGAACAAACCTCGAGCCGTTCCATATCTTGTTGGTAAAGTTTTTAAATTCATCGAACCGTCTTCTGTCAAGGTCTATCTGCCGCGCATGGGTAACGCTCGAACACAGCGCCATCCTCATGGCATCGGTGCCGTAGGTGTCGATGATTTCCAGTGGGTCGATAACATTGCCTTTGGACTTGGACATTTTTTCCCATTTGCTGTGCACGTCTTTCGGCACTTTTTCACCGAGGTCATATTTTGCTTTTTCCTCATAGGGCAGATAGGTAATCGATCCGTCCGGGTCTTCTTTCCAGTAGGACTTGCCGTAAATAAGGCCGTGGATAAAAGCTTCTTTGAAGGGGACCTCTTTCATGACATATTCGCCCATCAGTATCATGCGGGCAACCCAGAAGAACAGAATGTCATGTCCGGTAATCAAAACGGAGGTAGGATAAAATTTCTCGATCTCTTTGGTTTTATCCGGCCATCCCAATGTGCTAAAAGGCCATAGCGCTGAAGAGAACCAGGTATCTAAAACATCTTCATCCTGCTTCCATTTAGAAGGATCTTGCTCGATTTCTTTCGGCAGGTCTTTTCCGATGTGGCAGATCATACGGTCAGGGTCGTCTACATGGTACCAGATAGGGATGCGGTGGCCCCACCATAACTGGCGGGAAATGCACCAGTCTCTAAGATTTTCAATCCAGTGAAAATAGACATCTTCCCAATGCGATGGATGTAATTTTACCCGTTTTTCTTTTACGGCACTGATCAGCTGGTCTTTAAATGCCGTCATTTTTACAAACCATTGTTTGGATAAATGCGGTTCGATCACAGC